>NZ_JBMDKA010000030.1:0-75980 GCF_057809475.1 Flavobacterium sp. FG19
CAAAATCCAAAATCCAAAATCCAAAATCCAAAATCCAAAATCCAAAATCCAAAATAATAGAATTCAATGGTCATAAACGTTTAAAAGTTGTACCTATATATATAATCCAGAATATTACAGATAAATCTGCAATTTTAAGTTTCATAATATCAAAATACCTCAAAAATTAAATGATAAGGTTAATATTTAAAAAAAATAAATACTTTTGTTGCAGAAAATAAGAGCAATGGCAAAGAATTTAGTAATAGTGGAGTCACCTGCAAAGGCGAAAACGATCGAGAAATTTCTTGGTAACGATTTTCAGGTGGAGTCTAGTTATGGTCACATAGCCGACTTACCATCAAAGGAAATAGGAGTAGATGTAGAAAATGGTTTTAAACCTAAATATGAAGTCTCTCCCGATAAAAAAGCCCTGGTAACGAAACTAAAAACACTATCTAAGAATGCCGAAACGGTTTGGTTAGCAAGCGATGAGGACCGCGAGGGGGAGGCTATTTCATGGCACCTGGCGGAAGAACTGAAACTGGATACCAAAAAAACCAAACGAATTGTTTTTCATGAGATTACCAAATCGGCGATCCTTAAAGCAATCGACAATCCAAGAGAAATCGATTATAATCTGGTAAATGCACAGCAGGCACGTCGTGTCCTGGATCGTTTAGTAGGTTACGAATTATCTCCTGTTTTATGGAGAAAGATTAAAGGCGGGCTTTCAGCTGGTCGTGTACAGTCGGTTTCTGTGCGTTTGATTGTAGAAAGAGAACGTGAAATCCAGAATTTTAATGCTGTGGCAACTTATTCTATTGTTGCCGAGTTTGTAAATGAAGCAGGAAAAGCTTTTAAAGCCAAACTGCCGAAGAATTTTAATACTAAAAAAGAAGCCGAAGATTTCTTAAGCCAAAATATCGGTTCTAAATACAAGGTAGCCGATTTAGAGACTAAACCTGCTAAAAAATCACCAGCGGCACCTTTTACTACTTCTACACTTCAGCAGGAAGCGGCCAGAAAATTGTATCTGCCGGTTGGGATTACCATGCAGCTGGCTCAGCGTTTGTATGAGGCCGGACTTATTACGTATATGAGAACGGACAGCGTTAACCTTTCAAAAGACGCGATGAATGCGGCGGAAGCTGAAATCATAAAATCATACGGGAAAGAGTTTTCGAAACCAAGAACTTTTGCAACAAAAAGTAAAGGAGCACAGGAAGCACACGAAGCGATTCGTCCGACAGATATGTCACGTCATAGCGTAAATATTGACCGTGATCAGGCCCGTTTATATGATTTGATCTGGAAAAGAACACTGGCTTCGCAAATGAGCGATGCACAGCTGGAAAGAACCAATGTAAAAATTGAAGCCGATAATCATGACGAACTTTTTACTGCTTCAGGAGAGGTATTGCTTTTTGAGGGTTTCTTAAAAGTGTATCTGGAAGGTCATGATGATGATGAGGAAGAACAGGAAGGAATGCTTCCGGCTTTAAAAGTAAACGAAAAACTGGCTAATACTTACATTACAGCTACAGAACGATATTCAAGACCGCCGGCTCGTTATACAGAAGCTTCTCTGGTTAAAAAACTGGAAGAACTTGGAATCGGACGTCCGTCTACTTATGCGCCGACTATTTCGACTATCATCAACAGAAATTATATTGAAAAAGGAACTCTTGAAGGTGTTGAACGTAATTATACACAGCTGACCCTGCAAAACAGTAAAGTAGCAGAGAAAGTTTTAAAAGAAAACACTGGTTCAGATAAAGGGAAACTGGTTCCAACCGATATTGGAACAATCGTAACCGATTTCCTGGTTAAGAACTTTGGGAATATTCTGGATTATAATTTTACAGCAAAAGTAGAGCAGGATTTTGATGAAATTGCCGAAGGAAATATCGACTGGGCAAAAATGATGCAGGAATTCTATAACCAGTTTCATCCCAACGTAAAAGAAGTTGAGGCCAATGCCGAGCGTGAAAGCGGGGAAAGAATCCTTGGAAAAGATGCTGACGGAAGACAGGTATCGGTTCGTTTAGGGAAATTTGGTCCGATGGCTCAGATTGGAGAGGCTGATGATGAAGATAAAAAATTTGCCAGTTTAATGGCAGACCAGAATATTGGAAGTATTACGCTTGAAGAGGCTTTGAATTTGTTTTTACTTCCTAAAACTTTAGGGACTTACAAAGGAGAAGAAGTTGAAGTTAACAATGGCCGTTACGGACCTTATGTGCGTCACGGAAGTGTGTTTATTTCACTGCCAAGAGGAGAAGATCCGCTAAATGTTACCAAAGAGAGAGCTCAGGAATTAATTGATGAAAAAGCACTTGCGGATGCACCGATTGCCATCTATAAAGGAGAAGCGGTTCAAAAAGGAGTGGGACGTTTTGGGCCTTTTATTAAATGGAACGGTCTTTTTGTAAACGTAAGCAAAAAATACAATTTTGATAATTTATCTCAGGCTGATGTTGAGGAATTAATAGAGGATAAATTACAAAAAAATATAGATAAAGTTCTTCATAACTGGGAAGAAGAAGGAATTGTGGTTGAAAAAGCACGCTGGGGGCGTTCGGTTATTTTAAAAGGTAAAATTAAAATTGAATTAAGCAAAGATGTTGATGCTGCAAAGCTGACACTGGCTCAGGTTCAGGAAATGATCGAGAAAAAAGCACCGGCTAAAAAGGCACCTGCAAAAAAGGCAGCAGCTAAGAAAACCCCGGCCAAAAAAACAGCAGCAAAAAAGAAATAAAGAATGGAATTTGATTTTCTAGAACCTTTAAATGACGGAATTTTAAAATTCATTAGTTCGTTGTCTTCACAGGAGCTGGGTAGTAAAGTGGTGCTGCATACGCAGGATCAGTTTCCGGATATCAGTAAAATTAATATAGCCGTTGTAGGGGTTTTAGAAGACCGCCGTAATATTAATATGGTCAACGAAGTTAATCTTACGGCTGTTCGTAAAAAGCTTTACGGGATGTTTCCGGGTAACTGGGATGCTTCGATTGCTGATCTGGGCGATATACTGCCGGGAGATACGGTTGAAGATACTTATTTTGCAGTTAAAAAAGTAGTGTCTTCTTTAATTAAGAATAAAGTAATTCCGATAGTTCTGGGAGGTTCACAGGATTTAACCTATGCTTTGTATCGTGCTTATGATGATTTAGAGCAAATGGTAAATATGGTTTCTGTAGATAATAAGTTTGATTTTGGTAAAGAAAATGAATCGGTTTCGGCCAATTCTTACCTTACTCAAATTATTATTGACGAACCTAATAATCTTTTTAATTACTGTAATATAGGATATCAGACCTATTACAATTCACAGGAAGAAATTGACTTAATTGAAAAATTGTTTTTTGATGCCTATCGTTTAGGAGAGATATCAAATAAAATTGCACTGGCTGAGCCTGTATTCAGGGATGCTGATTTGGTAAGTATCGATCTGACTTCTGTAAAGTCTTCAGCGTCAGGAAATATGATTTCTTTTGAGCCTAATGGTTTTAACGGCAAAGAGATTTGTGCGCTGGCCAGATATGCCGGTATTAGTGATAAGGTGTCTTCTTTTGGTGTTTTTAATCATAACAGTACACTGCCTGAAGCTCCTATTGCCGCTCAGATCATTTGGTATTTTATCGAAGGGTATCATTACCGTTCAAAAGAATATCCTTTCGGAAGCAGAACTAATTATTTAAAGTATATCGTTCCGCTGGAAGAAGAAGAACTGGTGTTTTATAAAAGTGATAAAACAGAGCGTTGGTGGATCGAAATTCCGTTCGAAACAAACGGCAGCAATAAATTAAAAAGAAATACGTTATTACCGTGTTCTTACGAAGAATATTTGAGCGCCTGCAATCAGGAACTGCCGGAAAGATGGTGGAAAGCTCAGCGGAAAAACGCATTATAGAAGAAAATTTTTATAGAAATCTTAAAACATTTAATTTTTCTTAAAATAAGTTAAAATTATTAGTAAGATAAAGTTTATATATTATAAAATTTAACGTTTTACGTCGGTTTTTTTAATCAGTTTGTCGATGAAATATTTTTTTTTTATTTTATTTAACATTATTTTTGAACGGTAAAATAAATTTCGCAAATAGCTATTGTTTTTTAGATAAATAATAAATACGTTTACGGACTTTTAATAATGAATAGATAATCCAAATTTATATGAAGAAGTTTATTGCATTTACAGCAATGTTAACACTGGTAATCGGCTGTGGTAAGTCAGGTGACAAAGGTGAATTAGTTGGTGTTACAGGAGGGAAATGGCATCCTGAAAAACCGTATGGAATGACTTTGGTTCCGGGTGGATCTTTTATTATGGGTAAATCGGATGCTGATTTAGCTAATGTTGAAGATGCTCCGACTAAATCAGTGACAGTTCGTGCTTTTTATATGGACGAAACTGAGATTACAAATAGTGAGTACCGTCAGTTTGTGGAGTGGGTAAAAGACTCTACAATGAGAGTTCGTCTTGCTATCTTAGCTGATGAAACTGGTCAGAAAAGCACTGGTGACAAAGGTAAAAAAGGCGGAAGCATCGCTGATTATGCATTTAATGATTCTGAGCCGGATAAAATGACGGCCTATGATAAATATATGTATGATAATTACTATAGCGTAGGGACAAAAGATGATCCTTATGCGAATAGAAAATTAAACAAAAAAATTAAACTGATCAGAGATACTAAAGCGTATCCGGATGAGTATTATGCAGAGGTAATGGATTCTATGTATCTGCCAATTGAAGAATCATATAATGGTTTGAGAACAATTGACGTGAATAAATTGAAATTCCGTTATTCCTGGATGGATATTCAGGCTGCTGCAAAAGCAAAAGTTGGAAAAAGAAAAGATTTCGTTAAAACAGAACAGGTTAATGTATACCCTGATACAACAGTTTGGATTAAAGATTTCGCTTATTCTTATAATGAACCAATGCACAATGATTACTTCTGGCATAAAGCATATGGTGATTATCCTGTAGTAGGGGTGACCTGGAAACAGGCTAAAGCTTTCTGCGCATGGAGAACTTTAAATAAAAACAGCTATATTAAATCTAAGAAAAAAGGACGTGATTTAGTAAACTCTTTCAGATTGCCAACAGAGGCAGAATGGGAGTATGCTGCAAGAGGCGGTCTGGAGTCTGCTACTTTCCCTTGGGGAGGACCATACACTAAGAGCGACAGAGGCTGTTTCTTAGCTAACTTCAAACCAAATAGAGGAGATTACGCAGCTGATGAGGCTTTATACACTGTAGAAGCCAAATCATACGATCCAAACGGTTACGGATTATATAACATGGCAGGAAACGTGTCAGAGTGGACAGATTCAGCTTATAATCCAAATGCTTACGAGTACGTTTCTACAATGAACCCTAACGTAATTGATGGTAACAACCAAAGAAAAGTAGTTCGCGGAGGATCATGGAAAGATGTTTCTTACTTCCTTCAGGTAGGTACACGTGATCACGAATATGCTGACTCGGCAAGAAGCTACATTGGTTTCAGAACGGTTCAGGATTACATGGGAACTCAGGTAACGGGTACTAAAAAATAGTAATTTATAATTAAATCAATACAATAACCAAATCGAATCTATTTAAAATTAAAACCTAAAAAAAGAATTATTATGGCATTATTAAGTAAAAAAGCAATGAATTTCGCTTATGGTATGGGAGCGGCAGTAGTAATCGTTGGAGCTTTATTCAAAATTACTCACTTTGAAATTGGGCCATTAACAGGAACAGTTATGCTTTCAGTAGGTCTTTTGACTGAGGCATTAATCTTCGCGTTATCTGCTTTTGAACCTGTTGAGGAGGAATTAGACTGGACCCTTGTTTACCCTGAATTAGCTAACGGACAAGCTAGAAAAAAATCCGAAAAAGTTGAGACTCCAACTGATGCCCAAGGTTTATTATCTCAAAAATTAGATGCTATGTTAAAAGAAGCTAAAGTTGACGGTGAGTTAATGGCAAGCTTAGGAAACAGCATCAAAAACTTCGAATCAGCTGCTAAAGGAATCGCTCCAACTGTAGATTCAATCGCTTCTACTAAAAAATATGGTGATGAGTTAGCTCGTGCTGCTGAACAAATGGAATCATTAAACAGTTTATATAAAGTACAATTAGAAAGTGCTTCAAAAAATGCTGAAGCTAATGAGCAAATCGCTGAAAATGCGTCTAAATTAAAAGAGCAAATGGCTTCTATGACAGCAAACATCGCTTCTTTAAACAGCGTTTATGGTGGTATGCTTTCTGCAATGAGTAACAAAGGATAATTAGTTTTTAACTAGATATTAAATTTATTAATAAAAACTAATTAGAAAAAAATGGCAGGAGGAAAATTAACCCCTAGACAGAAGATGATCAACCTGATGTATCTGGTTTTCATCGCAATGTTGGCAATGAACGTATCAAAAGAAGTAATTTCTGCTTTTGGTTTGATGAACGAAAAATTTGAAGCTGCTAATGCTACTTCAGTTACAACAAACGAAGGCTTATTACAATCTTTAGATCAAAAAGCTTCTGAAGCAAAAGGAGAATTTATAAAAGCTCAAGAAACAGCTCATAAAGTTCAGGCAATTTCAAAAGAATTTTACGATTATATCGGTACTTTAAAAGCTCAGTCTATCAAAGGATTTGAAGTTGAAAAAGAAACTGGAAAACTGCCATACGAAGCTATGGATAGAGGAGATAATATCGATGACTGGTTTACAGGAGACGGTTACACTAAAAAAGGTAACGAAATCATCGCTAAAATCGAAAAGTATAAAGCAGATATGAAAACTGCTTTAACGGATCCTAAAAATAAATATGGTAACATCATCGCTGAAATTGACAAGAAATTTGATGTTTCTGAAGTAAAAAACAAAGAAGGTATAAAAGAAAAATACTTAGCTTATCACTTTAAGGGTTTTCCTGCAATCGCTACTGCTGCTAAACTTTCAGCTTGGCAGAATGATGTTAAAAAAGCAGAAACTGATGTTTACAACAGTGCTTTAGGAAAAGCAGCTGTAGCAGCAGCTTCTTATAACAATTATCAGGCAATTGTGGTTTTAGACAAAAATGCTTATTTTCAGGGAGAAAAAGTTACAGGAAAAGTGGTTTTAGGTCGTTATGACGAAAACACAACGCCAACTTCTTTTCAAGGTCCTGGACAAATTGTAAACGGACAAGCAGTTATCTCTTTAACAGCTGGTGGAGTTGGTGAGCAGAACATTAATGGACAATTTACTTTCTTAGAAGATGGAAAAAACATTCCATTAAAATTCGCTGGAAAATACGTTGTAGTTCCAAGACCAAACTCTGCTACGATTTCTGCAGATAAGATGAACGTAGTGTACAGAGGTGTTGTTAACCCTATTTCTGTATCTTTTGCTGGTGTTGCTGATAACAAAGTGGTGGCTAGTGCACCTGGATTATCTTCAGCTGGTAAACCTGGAAAATATAACATGAACCCGGGTTCAGGAACAGAAGCTACTATTTCTGTAACAGGAACTTTGCCAAACGGTGATAAAGTTTCAGATAAGAAAACATTCAGAATTAAAGGTATTCCTGGTCCAACAGGAACAATCAGAGGAGAGATGGGCGTTGTTAAAGGTCCTAAATCTAACTTAGAGATTGCTACTATTGGAGCTAAATTACTTGACTTCGATTTCGAAGTTGGTTTAGATGTAGTTGGATTTAATATGAAAATCGCAGGACAGCCTACAGTGGTTGTTACTGGTAATAAATTAAATGCACAATGTAAACAAGTACTTTCAAGAGCAGGTAAAGGAGATCAGGTTACTATTTCTGAAATTAAAACTAAACTTGTTGGAGCCGGCAGCTATTTATTGCCAAGAACTGCTCCGGTAATCTACGAAATACAATAATTAGTAGTGAAAACTACATTCAATATCTAATGATACCACGATGAAAGTAAGAAATTTTTTAATAGCTATTGTTTCTATCGCCGGAGGTTTTGCTTCTTATGCGCAATCGAATTTGCTAAATGCAAAAACACCTGCTCAGATCGGGCTTAAAACACCTGCGCAGCTTATTTCTGATAATGATAAGCCATTAGCCTATGGTTATGTTGATGATAGAGATATCCTGATGGGGAAAACTACCTGGGAGATTATTGATTTGAATGAAAAAATCAACTTCCCAATGTATTTTCCTGTAGATACAGCTAATATTGGTTCTGACAGACGTTCTCTTTACGACGTTTTGACGAAAGCCGTTAGAAAAGGCAAAATAACTGAGGTGTATTCTGATAGTTATTTCAATACTAAAAAATCTATGAAAGACATCGAAGGTGCATTATCCCGTATTGATACAACAGATGCCGGTAGAGAACTTATCAACCAGTATCCTGATGATTACAAATCACGTGTAGTGAAGAAAAAAGTAGTTACAGGTACAGGTAAAAATAAAAAAGTAAACTACGTTGAAGAAACGGTTGGACCATCAAGAACAGTTCCTGCTGAATATATCTTAAAACAGGATTTAACTTCTGCAGACGTTTCTCAGTACAAAATCAAAGGATATTGGTATTTTGACAAACGTCAGAGTGAATTGAAATATCGTCTGCTTGGACTTTGTCCAGTAACGCCGGACGTTTACACGATGAACAGTGACGAGAAGGATTATATCGAGTTATTCTGGGTTTTCTTCCCGAATGCCCGTGAAGTTCTGCATGATGCCAAAGCTTTTAATGATAACAATTCGGCACTTCCAATTTCATTCGATCAGATTTTAAATTCAAGAAGATTTAATGCAATAATCTATAAAGAAGAAAACTTGTACGGGGATCGTGAGATTAAAGAGTACATGAAAGATAATGCGCAGAATCAGTTGTTAGAATCAGAGAGAGTAAAAGAAAAGATTCGTAACTTCGAACAGGATATGTGGAATTACTAAGCATCTCAAATAAAATTATAAAAAACTCTTGCTATCTTTGTAGCAGGAGTTTTTTTATTTTATAACAACCTCATTTGTAGTTCTTTGGCTGTTTTGTGTGCTGTACTCAGATGCTGCCTCTTTAGCAGGACTGAAGCTGTACAGCAGCTGTAGTAACAGCCTGTAAAGCTGATAAAAAATTTTTCAGAAAATAATGTAAGAAAAGTAACAATAAAAGATAAAAAGCTTCGTTTTGTTTATTTAAATTGTATTATGATGAAAGTAAAATTTTTTTTAATTATCGTTTTTGTCGTTACGGGTTTTGCAGTTCAGGCACAATCAAATTTACTTAATGCAAAAACAGCCAATCAAATTGGGCAGAAATCAGCCTCACATTTAATTTCTGATAACGATAAGCCCCTGGCCTATGGTTATGTAGATGACCGGGACATTTTGATGGGGAAAACAGTGTGGGAGATTATAGATTTAAATGAAAAGATAAATTTTCCTTTGTATTATCCGGTAGATACTGTTAACATTGGTGCCGACAGACGTTCGCTTTACGATGTCCTGACAAAGGCGATCAGACAGGGTAAAATAACAGAGGTGTACACAGACAGTTATTTTAATACCAAAAAGTCATTAAAGGATATTGAAGGTTCGCTGACTCGTGTGGATACAACCGATGCAGGGCGCGAGCTTATTAATCAGTATCCGGACGATTACAGATCACGTGTGGTTAAGAAAAAAGTAGTGACCGGAAAAGGTAAAAATAAAAATGTGAGCTATGTCGAAGAGACTGTTGGTCCAAGTAGAACGGTGCCTGCAGAGTACATTTTAAAACAAGATCTTACGGCAGCCGATGTGGCTCAGTATAAAATTAAAGGATACTGGTATTTTGACAAAAGGCAGAGTGAACTTAAATACCGTTTATTAGGTATTTGCCCCGTAACTCCCGATGTGTATACGATGAATAGTGATGAAAAAGACTATATCGAACTTTTCTGGGTTTTCTTTCCTAATGCCCGTGACGTTTTACATGAAGCTAAAGCATTTAATGATAAAAATTCGGCTCTTCCTATTTCATTTGACCAGATCTTAAATTCAAGACGTTTTAATGCGATTATTTATATAGAAGAGAATATGTATGGGGATCGTCAGATTAAAGATTATATGAAAGATAATGCGCAGAATCAGCTCTTAGAATCAGATAGGGTAAAAGAGAAGATTCGCAATTTTGAAGAAGATATGTGGAACTACTAACCGTTTCTGTAGTATTATAAGAAAAACTCTTGCTACCTTTGCAGCAGGAGTTTTTTTATTTTATTCATACTATACAATGCTTGATTATTTAATCGTCGGATCCGGACTGGCCGGCATTTCTTTTGCTGAAGTTGCCCTTAAAAACAATAAGTCTGTTTTACTTATAGATGATAAATCTCAAAATTCATCCAGAATTGCGGGAGGTTTGTACAATCCGGTTATTCTAAAACGTTTCAGTGAAGTTTGGAATGCTAAGGAGCATTTGATTTTAATGAATGAGTTCTATGAACGAGTAGAGGAAAAACTACAGGAAAAATTCAATTATAAAATGCCTATTCTTAGAAAGTTTTTTTCTATTGAAGAACAAAATAATTGGTTTGCGGCTTCAGATAAAATAAATTTAGCTCCTTTTTTATCAACCAAATTAATTACTAAAAAGTATCAGGGTATTGATTCTCCGCACAATTACGGAGAAGTGCTGCATACAGGTTATGTTAAAACCGGGCAGTTGTTAGAAAGCTACAAAGCTTATTTAAAAGACAATAATTTGCTTCTGGAAGAATCTTTCCATAGCTCTTTCCTGGAAATTCTTGAATCCGGAATTCAGTATAAAAATATTAAAGCCCGTCATATTATATTTGCCGAAGGTTTTGGGCTGCATAAAAATCCTTATTTTAACTATCTTCCTTTGGATGGTACAAAAGGGGAATTGTTTTTAATAAAAGCGCCTGATTTAAAATTAGATCTGATTGTGAATACAAGTGTCTTCATTCTGCCGGTAGGCGGTAATTTGTATAAAGTTGGCGCTACTTATAACTGGCATGACAAAACTGCTCTTCCAACAGAAGAAGGTAAACAGGAACTTATAGACCGCATTAAGGAAATTATTACCTGCGATTTTGAAATTGTAAAGCATTTTGCAGGAGTAAGACCCACAGTTGCTGACAGAAGACCTTTAGTAGGAACTCATGAAGCGTATAGTTCTATTCATATTCTTAACGGATTAGGGACACGTGGTGTAATGCTTGGACCGGCATTAGCAAAAATGCTGTATGAACATATCGAAAACGGAACTCCTATAGACCGCGAAGCCGATATTAAACGTTTCCATAAAAGATATTTAAAAGGGATTACTTTCGGCCAGCGTTAGGATCGTAAGAAACAAACATATTGATGTAGAGGTTTCGGGAAAGCCTTAATACAACAGGAAACAACAATACCAGAGTTACAATAATGGCAATAAAAGACTGACCGATACTGGCTCCGAAAAAGACAAAGGAAACAATAAAAGCAGCAATTCCCACTGCTACGTTCAGTGCGTAGCTTACATACATGGCACCGTAAAAAAACGAAGGTTCTATTTGATATTTCAGACCGCAGTGACTGCAATTCTCGTTCATTTTTAGAACATTAGTCAAATGCAGCAGGTTTTGGTCGGTATACATGCTTTCTTTTTGACATTTTGGACAACTTCCTGTTACAATACTATTTAGTTTGGATCCTTTTGTTAACATTTTAGTTAATATTTTTATGGTCAGAATTCTAAAAAAATAAATTTAGATATCCTGTAATAATAGAAGAATTTATTTACGCAAATATAGCTTATTTTAAGACTTTAAATCTTGTAAAAAGGAATAAAAAACGGGCTGCTTGATAGTTTCATTTTAAAAGAACAAAAATTTAGGAAGAATGAGAGAGATAACAGCTGTATTGGCCGAGTTCGGATTTTTTGAACCAGGAACAGATTATGTTTGGTTTGACTGCGAATCATTTAATGATGGTGAGGATTATTTTATTCTGGTTGAGAATTTAAGCCGTGTGGCAAAAGATAAGTTTAGCTTAAAAAATATTAAAACAAAAGAAGGATACTGCTGTAAAGATGAACAAAAATATTATTCGGTTTTAATTTCTTTTGAATTTGAAAATATTCAAAAAAACATAAAACTTCTTTGTGAAGAGTGGTTTGATAAAGACTTAATTTTTAGTCTCAATAATATTCTTGAAGAAACCAGTTTGAATGAAAGATTTTATGGCGTTAAAACCGGTGATCAGACACTAATTATTGTTTTTGGCGATTTAATTTTAAAGCAAAAATTGGAAAAAGAAAATATTTTAGATAATCTGGAAAGTTTAGAGCTGAATAAACCTAAAGATTTTGAAAGTCTTGAAATGTAAACAATTGAACGTTATTTGAAGTCAATTTTAGTTTTGAATTGTTGTAAAAGCTCTTGTTTTTCAGCATAAAAACTTCAATTAAAAGTTATACTTTTGCACTTTCAAAATTGTAACTGATTATTTTAACCTATTTGCAATTTTTTATTTAATGAATAAAAAGGTTTTTTTAATCTTTACATTTTATCGTCATACATTATGCTTAATATACACAATCTTTCCGTTTCTTTTGGAGGAACCTATTTATTTGAAGAAGTAACTTTCCGTTTAGGAGCCGGCGACCGGGTTGGTCTTGTTGGTAAAAACGGAGCAGGTAAATCGACCATGCTTAAAATGTTGGCAGGAGATTTTAAACCGGATTCCGGAGTTATTTCTCAGGAGAAAGATATTAAAATGGGTTTCCTGCGTCAGGATATCGATTTTGAACAAGGAAGAACGGTTTTGGAAGAAGCTTATGAAGCTTTTACTGAAATCAAAGTTGTAGAAAAGAAGTTAGAAGAAATCAATCATCAATTGGTTACCAGAACCGATTATGAAAGCGAAGAATATGCTAAAATCATAGAAGATCTTTCTGATTACACGCATCGTTTTGAGCTTTTAGGCGGTTATAACTATGTTGGAGATACAGAAAAAATTCTTTTAGGTTTAGGTTTTAAAAGAGAAGTTTTTAATAACCAGACCGAAACTTTCTCCGGTGGATGGAGAATGCGTATCGAATTGGCAAAATTACTTTTGCAGTCGAATGATGTATTACTTCTGGATGAGCCAACCAACCACCTGGATATTGAAAGTATTATTTGGTTAGAAAACTTCCTTCGTAATTATCCGGGAGTAGTGGTGATTGTATCGCACGATAAAATGTTTCTGGACAATGTTACCAATCGAACCATTGAAATTTCTCTGGGAAAAGCATACGACTTCAATAAACCGTATTCTCAGTATTTAGAACTGCGTCATGAAATTCGTGAGAAACAATTGGCGACGCAGAAGAACCAGCAGAAAAAGATTGAAGAAACAGAAAAATTAATCGAGAAATTCCGTGCCAAAGCTTCTAAAGCTTCCATGGCGCAGTCGTTGATTAAAAAACTGGATAAAGTAGAAAGAATCGAAGTGGATGAAGATGATAATTCGGTAATGAATATTTCTTTCCCAGTTTCAAAAGAACCGGGAAAAGTAGTTATCGAAGCCGAACATGTAACCAAAGCTTACGGAGATAAAACGATTCTGAAAGACATTAGTTTATTGGTAGAACGAGGCAGTAAAATTGCTTTTGTTGGGCAGAACGGACAAGGAAAATCGACTTTTATCAAAGCTTTGGTAAACGAATTCGAATACCAAGGAAATATCAAATTAGGTCATAATGTACAATTAGGATATTTTGCCCAAAATCAGGCGGAACATTTGGACGGAGAAATTACACTTCTTCAAACAATGGAAGATGCAGCAACCGACACGAATCGTATGAAAGTACGTGATATGCTGGGAGCCTTTTTATTCCGCGGAGACGATGTAGAGAAAAAAGTAAAAGTACTTTCCGGGGGCGAACGTAACCGTTTGGCGCTTTGTAAACTATTATTACAGCCAATAAACGTGCTGTTGATGGATGAGCCTACGAACCACTTGGATATTAAATCTAAGAACGTTTTAAAGGCGGCACTTCAAAAATTTGGCGGAACTTTATTATTGGTTTCTCACGACAGGGATTTCCTTCAGGGAATGTCGAATATCGTTTACGAATTTAAAGATCAAAAAATCAGAGAATATTTAGGTGATATCAACTTTTTTCTGGAACAGCGTAATATGGAAAATATGCGTGAAGTAGAGAAAAAAGATGTGGTGAAAATAGCTCCGTCTCCAAAAGAAAAAGAAGCGAGTAAATTATCGTACGAAGATCAGAAGAAAGGAAAAGCGCTTCAAAACAGATTGAGCAAAATCGAAAGCCAGATTCAGCAGTTAGAAAAACAGATTCAGCACGACGATAAAATGCTGGAAACCAATTACGACAAACATATCGAAGATGCATCGTTTTTTACGGCCTACAATAAAAAGAAACAAGATTTAGAACAATTATTAATCGACTGGGAAGTTGTTTCAGAGGAGATTGATAGTTTTAATGGTTAAGTTTTTTTAAGTTTTCAGTCCCAGTTGCGGTTTTCAGTTATATACTATACATAAAAACCTTTGTCACAATTTCAATATTGGCAAAGGTTTTTAAGTTTTCAGAAGCTAATCCAGCTTTCCGCTTCAAGTCCTCATAAAAAAAGCAAAGTTTCTAATGTTCTAAAAAGAGCTTCCGTTGGTCGCTTTTTTAGAACAAGAAACTTTTACTTTTTTTATTCCGGGCTTTCCGCTTCAATCTGGGCTAAATAAGTTCTTTTTTTAGGGTTTAATTTTTCTTCACAGTATGTCATCCTGACGAAGAAAGGATCTCCGCAAGTAGCTCGACAAAGATTGGCTGCGAGAGGGATGGGAGCAAGCTGCCGAAGTAGCGCGGACAGCCCGACAGCATTAGGGAAAGTGGGCGAATAAAGACAAAGTATGTTGGCCCACTTTTTCTAATGCTGTCTCGCCCAAATGATTTTTAAAAACTACCTAATAATTCCAATAGATTTTGAATGTTCTATTGCTTTGCTGCTTTCTTTAAAATAGCAGACAGAAACATTCAGGTTTTCTAAGTTCTTTAGAATCTTTTGCACTTCGGTTTTTGGTGATTTGCCAGTTTGCCTAATGTAAACCGCAATTACAGTAACGGGGAATATTTTGCAGATTCGCTCATATAAAATAGGATCGTGCTGTGAATCATCTCCCAGTAAAACATATTTTAAGGTTGGATAAAACTCGACAACATGTTTGATTTTCTGGAATTTATGATCGTGGCTTCCTCTGCCGCTCATAAAAAAATCGGTAATTCCTCTTCTAATGTCTTTCAGGAGAATTACGGCTTTTGGAAGTTTGTGGATTTTGGTAAATTTTGCAATAAAACGGTATAAATTCCACTCACTGCTGGAAATGTAGAAAAAAGCATTTTCTTCTTCGGGTTTGTCTCTTCCTGCCTGACTTAAGGCTTGGTAATGAGCCACAACATCTTTGAAAACTTTACGGTCATTTACATTCTTAAAAAGTAAAATGTAAAGTTTTCGGAAAAAGTTTTTGGTGTGCGAAATCAAAAAAGTATCATCAATATCAGAAATGATTCCGAGTTTTCCTTTGTGCGGACGTATAAAACTGCCTTTGCAGATTGTGGTTTTGTTTTCGTATTTCAGACTTACTTCATATGGCATCCATCCAAAATGGGTTTCTTTTTCCAACGGAATACAGAAATTGAAATAACCGTCGTCTAAGGTTTTAGTATGAATGATTTCATTATTGTAATGAAGATAAACATCAAAATTTTTAATGGTTTTGATTCTGAATAACTTTAGAATTGAAGTGGCATTTTTTAAATTTTTCTTCTGAAAATCGTAATTATGCTCTCTTTTTAAAACGTGCCCCATCACAATTAATTCTTGCTCATTTGCATAACCGCGATATAATTGTAGAATTGGTTTCATTAATTACGTATATTTAGGTAACTGTAAATTACTTAATTTAATTGGTTTTAAAAATAAAATTTTGAAAAAGAATATACTATTTGTCGTAAATCCAATCTCGGGAGATTTGGATAAATCGGATTTGATTGAAGCTGTAGAAGAGTTTGCAACGACCAATCATTTTGATTTGGAAGTGTATGAAACAACAGGAAAAAATGACCCAAAAGAAATACAATCTCTATATAAAGAATATAATCCCGAACGAATTATTGTAGCCGGTGGTGACGGAACCATTAAAATGGTTGCCGAAGCGATGGAAGAACACGACGTTATTATCGGGATTTTACCGGCTGGTTCAGCAAACGGACTTTCGGTAGATTTGAATCTGCCTCAGGGAATTGAAGAAAACCTTAAAATAGCCTTTTTGCATCATTATATCGAAATGGATATGATTTGTATCAATGGCAAAAAAAGCATTCATTTAAGCGATTTAGGATTGAATGCCAATTTGGTTAAAAATTACGAGCAAAGTGATGTGCGTGGTTTTTGGGGATATGCATTGCAGGCTTTTACCACTTTAAAAGAATCAGAAGATCCCTTTGTGGCATCTATTTCGGCAAACAATAAAACAGTGGAACATACTGCGAGAATGATTGTCATAGCCAATTCGCAGAAATACGGAACAGGAGTAATCATCAATCCAAACGGAGCGATGAATGACGGAAAGTTTGAACTGGTTATTTTAAAAAGTCTGGATTTATTATTAATCGGAAAAATTATTACGGGTAATATGCCAATTGATTCAGATGATATCGTCATTATTTCAACAGATAAAGCCGAAATAAAAACCGATTATCCAGTTAATTTTCAAATTGATGGCGAATATTGCGGAGCACAGACTTCTTTGGAAATTCATATTCTGCATAAGCAGATGAAAATTGCGGTTCCGTAGATTTGGCCTGATTTTTCATTGAGGAAATATTGGTGTGTTGGATATGTCGCTCCGCCGGAGCTTTTTATCTTAACCTTATTTTTTTCTATAAATATTTCGCTCTTCCAGAGCTAAAAAAAAAGCTCCTTGAGGAGCGAAATATTTATAGAAATGTTTGTATCAAAAGTTTCAAAAGCTCCAGCGGAGCGACATAATTTAAATCTCCATTTTTTCATTGTCATTCCCATTGAAATTGTCATTGAAATTGTCATTGAAATTGCCATTGTCATTGAAATTGAATAGTCTTATTTAAAAGGATTTCGTTCCTGCCATTCTGTTTTAGGTTCCAGATAATTGAAAAACCTCGAAATGTTATGATTAATCAAAGCATTGCTGTGCGTAATTAAACCATACATTTTTACGGGTTTTGCACCAACAGAACTTTTTATTTCGAGTGCAGTTCTGGCAAATACAATTTCTTTAAATCCTTTTTTGATAGAATAGGCGATCATGTCGTAAAGCATATTTAAATACAGCATTTTCTCGCGCTGAATACTTTCGTCATAGCCTAAAAAATAGGTGTCCATTACGTTTCCGTTTTTGATCAGGGTGTTAAAACCAATTAGTTTGTCATCCAGAAAATAACCGTAAAGCAAAAAGTCATCCTTCATGATTTCCTTGAAAAAACTAAAATGATTTCGGGCGAGAAAAAAGGTGTTAAACGGAGCGTTTTTGGCTACATGAAAATACAAATCGTAAATGACATCTTCATATTGTTTAATGTCGGCTAATGACATTTTTTGCTTTACAATTCCCTCTGATTTTTTTCGTGCTCTTTTATATTGATCTCTGTATTTTTTGGATAAAGCATCGATATAATCCTGCTCACTTTTCCAGTTTTCTCTGATTTCAAAAATCATATTGGGCTGTGTCGAAAAGGTATAATTGTTTTTGAATTCAGCCTGTAAAGGTTTGATACCAGTTTCGGTAAAATCTTTAATACTGGTTATATGAACCTTTCTGCCGCTTGCTTTTAAATCTTTTTTAAGCTGATTAATGGCTTTATGAAGTGTTTTAACAGCCTTTGATTCTTTGGCTTTTTTATCAAATATAAAAGCATTTTGTCCTGTGAGCATATTATTGCCTACGAACAATACGTGCGAGGCAAAATTTTTAAGGGCAAAATTACGTACAGAGGTTTTTAAACATTTATCGCGTTCTCCAAACGATTCCAGTTTTTCGGCAAACAGAAACTGTGTCAGTACAATCCCAACAAGAGTTTTTTCTTCAAAAATCCCGATAAAATGGCAGACCATATTAACCGGAGAAGAATTTTCAAGTACTTCCAGGTATTCTTTTGTGAGAAAAATGTTGTTACTGGCCAGCGAATTCCATTCTGAAGGCAGTGATGAAGCGCTGTTATAAATTTGAAAAGAATAAGTTGTATTCAAAGGTGCAGACTAATTTCTTCAAAATTAGATAATATTTGCTATAACTTATTTGCTTTAAGTTATTATTAAGAAAAACCCGTTTGAATTTGGTATCAAACGGGTTTTATATGATATGATTTAAGCAAAGGCACAAACAATGCCGCCCATTAAAGTTAGTGTAAGCATCCAGTAACCGGCATGGATTAAAATATATTTCCAGGACTTTCTTTCAAACAAACCGTTGATTCCTACTATTGGGAGCGCAAAAAACAAGCCCGATATAAAGCCATGAAGGGCACCGTGTTTAAAAGTGCGGTAAGCCGTTCCGTAATCGGCCATAAAAGCCGCAAAAGACGGTTTGGCACTGGCAATTAATGGCGGTCCTCCTACCATTCCCACAGCTCCTGACTGGTGAATGGTCAGTGACATTAACGTTACCGAGATCATTAGCGAGAAAATGTAAGTAAGCCCAAATATCTTGAGCATACTGCCTTTTTTTAAATCTTCCTCTGTAAAATTGTTTTCTCTCATCCAGATGGTTCCAAATACTTTTGGGTGGTACCAGATAAAGCCTGCCAGCAGAGTTACTACTGCAGAGGCCAGTAATGCATAAAAGTTAATTTCCATACTATTAGGTTTTTGTAATTAGTTGTATCAAATGTAATTAAAATGATAACACGACTGATATTTTGAAAAGAAGAAAAGTAGTACAGGCTTTTTATTTATCAACACTTTATTGACATAAGCCCCTTTATATCCAGTAATTACCTAATTTTGAAACCAGAAAAACAAAGCCCCCAATCTGTTATGAAAAGCCTTGCAGCATTTTTTTTAGCCTTTGGTTTTTCTCTGAATGTTTTGGCAGACACCGTTTCTGATAAGGAGAAAAACGCGCTAATTAAACTCTATCATGCGACGAATGGTCCGCAGTGGAAAATAAAATGGGATTTGTCGGCTTCGGTTTCAACCTGGTACGGAGTGTATACCGAAAAAGGAAAAGTAACCGCCCTCTTTTTAGCCGGTAATAATCTGAAGGGAGAACTGCCCCCTGAATTTTTTGAACTCGAAAATCTGGTTACCGCCGATCTGCATCAAAATCAGCTGAGCGGATCACTGCCGGATGACATTCGTAATCTGACCCGGCTGGAAGTACTGAATCTTTCCGAAAACCAGTTGTCAGGCACCATTCCCAAAAATATCTGCAGTCTTAAAAAACTAAAAGACTTAGAGCTTTTTAAGAATACTATTTCGGGTGAATTGCCATCTGATATCGGAAAATTAAGCCAGCTGGAAATACTCTGTTTGTTTGGTAATCAAATAGAAGGTCCGCTTCCGGTTTCGTTATACAGGATTTCGGGTTTACGGATATTACTATTAAACGATAACAGATTATCAGGTAATTTAAGTGCCGACATTTTGAATTTTGATGCGCTTGAAAATCTGAGCCTGTTTAATAATGTTTTTGAAGGTGAAATCCCGGCAGAACTGGAAAGACTTTCTAATTTGTCCGAAATGAACCTTTCTTATAATAAATTCAAAGGTTCGGTATCCCGAAACCTGATTTTGTTAGATGCTTTAAACATGACTATGTTCGACGAAAACCACAAACCGTTTTTACTGGATGTTAATACCGAAAGAAAACCGGAAACAACGATTGTAAATTAATTTTAACCTTATAAAAAGTTGATTAACTTTGGCGGAATAAACCTGTTTAAATTTTTAAACAAACGATTTTTTTTATAATTTTAAAATAGTATTTCTTCTTCAGGCAGAAACCAAAATATAAACCTTTTAAATATACCATTATGACACTGCAATATCAGGGCGAACAATACGGAAAGCCAACGACTTTTACATTAAGAATTATTGGTAACAACTTATCAAAAAGCAGTTCTAATTACCAGATCGACCTTTTGACAGGCGACAAAAAACTCCCGACTTTTACCAGCGAAATCCACCAGAGTCTTTCAAACTGTTTAAGAGAAATTTACTTATTCAGAAAACACAACGGAATTAAATTCGACGAATCGTCTGAAAAAATCGTTTCGCTTTATGTGCCTTATGACAGGGTTTTATTTAACTATAACAAATATGCTTTGTTCAGAGCTTAAGTTTTAGAAAAATATATAGTATTAAGGAAACCGTTCTTTTTAAAGGACGGTTTTTTTTTGTTCCTATTTGTTAAAATTAAGAATAGCAGAATTTGGTTTGTAAGATTTAACGGATCAGGCAGTTAAAGCTTTTGACTTTTTATATTAAAGAAATATAGTATTTACTGTTCCTACTGAATAAAATGAGGAATCCCGTAAAATTTGGGATTTAGAATTATATAGATTTGCGCCAAATTTAAAACGCTTATGAAAAAACTTTACGTACTATTTTTTATACTCTTATCACTTTTTACGTATTCTCAGGACATTCTTTGGGAGAAGTCGTATGGAGGTATACATGCCGATTATCTTTTTGATGCACAGCCCACGGCTGATTACGGTTTTATTCTGGCCGGAAGTTCTGTTTCTGACAAAACAGGAAATAAAACGGCCGATAATCATGGCAATCTGGATTACTGGATCTGGAAAATGACCGAAAAAGGCGATCTGGAATGGCAGAAAAGCATTGGAGGAAATGGTTTTGATCTTCTTCAAAGCATCAAAAACACAAGAGACGGCGGTTTTATTCTGGCTGGCACATCGAGCTCCGGAACCGGTTTTGAAAAAAAAGAAGACTGTAAGGGTATTACGGATTTCTGGGTTATCAAACTGGATGCAGCAGGAACAGAGCAGTGGCAGCACACGATTGGCGGCGGTGGTTCAGATGAACTGTTGTGTGCTTTTCAAACGAAAGACGGAGGTTATATTCTGGGAGGTTCTTCCAGTTCAAGTCCTAAAACGGTTTCGGAAATGGTAGGCGAAAAAATACTAACTACAGCCCAAACCGATTTATATGCGAAATCAGATAAAAGCAGGGGTAATATGGATTACTGGATTGTCAAGCTGGACAAACTGGGTGTTATTGAGTGGCAGAAAACCTACGGGGGAGAATATGCTGATTTACTGAGAAGCATGGAACAGACCACGGATAATGGTTATATACTGGCTGGTTATTCTAATTCGCCGGTTTCAGGTGATAAAATAGAGGCAGATAAAGGCAATGGAGACTACTGGATTATAAAACTCAACAATACCGGAGAGATTCAATGGCAGAAAACCTATGGTGCCGAAGGAGATGATCAGCCGTATGTGATTCACCAGACGGCAGACGGCGGTTATATACTGGGCGGTAACTCCAGCAGCACCAATGCCCTGACTTCTTTGGGCGGTATTGTGAGTAACGGAACCGATTTCTGGGTACTGAAACTGGATGAAAAAGGAGAGGTGATCTGGAGCAAAACCTATGATTTTGGCAAAACTGATATTTTGACCTCACTGGTCGAAAACCAGGACAAAACTTATCTGATAGGAGGTTATGCCCAAACTGAAACCAAAGCTTCTGTAATAGGCGGCATAGCCCAAAAAGCAGGTATTGGAAAGGAAAAAGACGGAATTAACGATTATATCGCGCTGAAAATTGATGAAAAAGGAGAGGAGTTGTGGAGCAAAACCGTGGGGAGCGGCGGCGAGGATATTTTACGAAAATTGGTAGAAACCCGTGACGGCGGTTATGTAATGGCCGGAACTTCCAATTCCGGTTCTTCCAAAGATAAAAACTCGAATATAGGCAGTAATGATTTCTGGGTAGTAAAACTAAAAGATAAAACCAAAATCGAGAAAACCAAAGCCAGTCTGGAAGTCATTCCCAACCCGGTGGTTACCTATACCAATGTTATTATAGGTTATGATTTTACCGAAGGAACCATTTCTGTAATCGATATACTGGGCAGAACCCTGCAGCATTTCAGTATTAAAAACAGAACTGTTCCGGTTAATTTAAACGGTTATGCCGAAGGGATTTATATCATAAAAATCCAGACCAATGTGAAAACCGAATCGGTTAAAGTAATTAAAAGAATCAGATAAGTGGAATTAATGAAAAATAAGATAAAAATATGGGTTTTGGCCTTAACCGTTTTAGGTTTAAATAGTTTGCATGCCCAAAAAAATGACGACGAAATTGAAAAAAACTATATTCCTCCTTCCCCGGCGACAGCCAGCCTGGGAAATTTTGGAAATATCCCTGTAGGCTTAAATACAGGTAAACCTAATGTAAACCTGGAGATTTACAATTTTCAGGAAGCCGGTCTTTCGATCCCTGTATCCATTAGCTACAGTTCCAGCGGCGTTCCGGTTGATGCCGTAAGCGGTCAGTTAGGACTTGAATGGAGTTTAATTACATCGGGAGTAGTGAACAGACAGGTAAACGGAAGCGACGATTTTAGAACTGCTTTTTATTCTCCGGACCCTGAAACCGGCGAATTTTGTGTACCAGGATCTTTACTGGCTACTGCTACAGCAGGAAGCAATACCGAAAAAGATATTTTTAATTACAGCGCTTTGGGGATTTCCGGAAAATTTATTCTGGACGGCAGTACTATTGTTCAGATTAACCCGGGTAAAAACAAGATCGAAATACTCAATACAACACTGAGTGGAGGTTCTGTTGGGAAATACTTTAAAATTACGGACACTAACGGAACAGAATATTATTTTGGAGACAGCGAAACAGCATTGGAACTGTCCAATAACAAAAACCTGTGTTCCAATTCAATTCAGTCATCCGGACAAACGGCCTGGTATCTCACTAAAATAAAAAACATACAAGGAGCCACAGCCACCTTTAAATATGCTCTTAAAAATTACAGTTATAATCAGGCCTATATGCAGATTGCCAGAACGCAGGGCGAAGTGGTGGTCAGCCCTGCCGGATTAAGTGTGCCTTGTGTGAGCAGTGTAGTAAATCATTCTGTTCCTTATCTGGAAGAAATTGCCATCAATGATAAAAAAGTAGTATTTGAATACCAGAAACTCGATACAGGCATTAGAGACAATGATCAGCTGACTAAAATTACGGTCTATAAAAACAGTACCGATATTTTTAAAAGTTTTGATTTCAGCTATTATCTGCTGCAGCGAAATACCAGTTCCAGCGTACTAAACTCTTATACCACTAATACAGGTGAAAATCATAAACTTATTTTTTTGAAAGAAGTAAAAGAATATACTTCCGACAGGTCTCAGAGTATTTCAAAATTTTTCTTTGATTATTACAGCCCGGAACAGCTGCCGCCCCGATTTTCATTTTCTAAAGATATCTACGGGTATTATAATGCAGCCCCTAATACCAATTTTGTATTTAATAATTTAAACCCTTTAAATCCGATTTTCTATCAGGCTTTTATGGCAGCAAATGCCAACCGGGAAGCCAATCCGAATACGGTTTATTATGGGATGCTAAAAAGCATTCAATATCCCACTAAAGGAAAAACAGAAATTGTTTACGAACCTAATTCAGTGTATATAGATAAAAAAAATTTCCCGCCGGCCTTTACTGAAGGAATCGGATATCAGGCCGATGTTGATGTGTTTCAAAATGTAGTGGAGTCTGCGCCTATCAATATTCTGTTTAATCAGACAGCTACTTTAAACGGTTTTTCAGAAGTATTTCTTGTTGAAGGCCAGCCCTGTACCTATGCTTTGAGTCATGGGGCATCCTGCAGGGTAGAACTCATAAATACGGCTACTAACGCGGTTGTAAAATCAGTAACGGCACAGCCTTCTTTTTCGGTAGATGTGGATTTGACCGGCGGAGTGAGTTATAAAATCAAAGTAACCAGTATGGGACCGTGTATAAACACCTGGGGAGGATTAACCTATTTTAAGGAGCCGGTACGTACAGAGAAAGTGAATGAACCTGTGGCTGGAGTGCGTGTCAGCAAAACACTCGATTATGATGATAACGGGAATGTAATGACTAAAAAATACTTTTATGGAAACCTGAACTGCTTAAACTGCAGCAGCGGTTATTTTGCTATAGAAAACCCTACGGCAGGTTATAATCTGGACCTCAGGATAACCCAAAGTACAAAAGCACAGTTTACCATGCATTCCAGTCCTAAAAAAGGCTTGTCATCCTCCAGCGGAGTGGTACTGTCGTATTCGAGTGTTGTTGAATCTTTTGGAGAGAATTTTGAAAATGGCGGTATCCTGCACACTTTTGATAATAATATGGATGAACCCCCTGCGATTATATGCAGTGATTATATTAGAGGAGCTTCGTTTTCAAATGGTTTTTATAACGGCGAAGTAAGTACACTGACCTTTAGAAAAAATGGTACAGTTACAGTACCGCTGTCTTTAGAAGAGTTTGTTTACAAACACGATACGGCACTGGATAAGTCCTATAATAACTTTTTTGGAGGCGTTTCAGGATCTTTACTAGCAGTAGGAACCGGAGGTGTCGGCGGTACAGGACCTGATATCACTTCTGATCCTTATTTTGATTTTAATGTGTATCAGGTAAGGAGCGAATGGCATTATTTATCGAGTAAAAAATCCGTTGTTTATGATTTGAACGGATTAAACCCGGTTACCACCACTACTGATTATCTTTACAGTAATCCTTCGCATTTACAGCTTACTTCACAGACAGTTAAAAATTCAAAAGGAGAAAAACTACAGACCAGATACTATTATGCTGAGGATCCGGAAATGTCTGCCAAACCGTATGTAAATGACCTGATACAAAAAAATATAACAGGAGTGCCGCTGGACACCCAGACCTTTAATGAAACGGTCAAATTATCTGAGAAACTTACGGTCTATGAAAACAGCACGGCAACTAATAATTTACTGCTGCCAAAATCGGTATATAGTGCTAAATTTCCTAATAGTTTGCCCAGTCTTCCAAATTTAGGAAATCTGGAACGAAAAATTACCTATGATCAGTATGATGATAAAGGAAATGTGATACAGTATACCTTAGAAAATGGTATGCCCGTTACGATAATCTGGGGGTACAATAAAACCCAGCCTATTGCCAAAGTCGAAAATGCGGCTTATAGTGCAGTAACCTCATACGTGGCAAACCTGCAGAATTTATCTAACGGAACCAATGAAAGCAGTTTAATAACAGCATTAAATTCACTGCGGGCGGCGCTGCCAAATGCTATGGTAACGACTTATACGTACATACCTTTTGTGGGTATTAGTTCCATAACAGACCCAAGAGGAATCATTACCACTTATTTCTACGATGAGTTTAACAGATTAAAACTCGTAAAAAACAATAAGGATGAGATTATATCCGAAAACCAATACCATTACAAAAATTAGAAGCCTTTAAAAATGAGAAAAAAAATAGTACTGATTGTAGTATTCCTAATACTTGCTTTTTCAGGTTACGCACAAGATACCATTCCTGCCCCTGTAAAATCTGCTTTAATTCCCGAAATGGCACCTGCAGCCATAAAAGACCCTCCATGCGATGACTGTCCGTTAGGATACGAATGGAACCGGGATTTTGATAATGACGGTTTTGGTGATCCGGCAGATCATGTGTACAGCAATACGAAACCAAATGGTTATGTAGCCGACCAGTCAGATTGTAACGACAGAGATGCATCGATTAACCCGAATACGGTCTGGTACCGTGATGCCGACGGCGATGGTTATGGTGCACTGACTCCTAAACTGGTGCAATGCCTGCAGCCGGCAGGTTATGTTCGCAATTCGTCAGATTATGACGATACAACAGCCAATATTACCAATATTGCCCCAAGTACTTTTTACCGTGATGCCGATGGCGATACTTTTGGAAATCCGGCCGTAACGGTTTTCTATAGTGTAAAACCAACAGGCTACGTGACCAATAATACCGATTGTAATGATGCCGATGCGGCTATTAATCCTAATACAGTTTGGTACCGTGATGCCGACGGCGATGGTTACGGTGCCGCGACGCCCAAGCTTGTACAGTGTACACAGCCGGCTGGTTATGTTCGCAATTCATCAGATTATGACGATACAACAGTTAATATTACCAATATTGCCCCGAGTACTTTTTACCGTGATGCCGATGGCGATACTTTTGGTAATGCAGCTGTAACGGTTTTTTACAGTGCGAAACCAACAGGGTATGTTACCAACAATACCGACTGTAATGATGCCGATGCATCGATTAACCCGAATACGGTCTGGTACCGTGATGCCGACGGCGATGGTTACGGTGCCACGACGCCCAAACTCGTACAGTGTACACAGCCGGCAGGTTACGTTCGAAATTCCTCAGATTATAATGATACAACAGCCAATATTACCAATATCGCACCAAGTACTTTTTACCGTGATGCCGATGGGGACACTTTTGGTAATCCAGCAGTATCCGTTTTGTACAGCGTAAAACCAACAGGTTATGTTACCAACAAAACCGATTGTAATGATGCCGATGCAACAATTAACCCCAATACAAAATGGTATGCCGATACCGATTTGGACGGTTTGGGAGATCCGGCCAGTTTTGTAACACAATGTCTGGCACCTGCCGGTAATTATGTACGTAATAATTCAGACAACTGCCCTTCGATACCGGGTTCAGCTTCAGATTGTTCAGTGCTTCCAAATGCTTCGGGCAATTACAATTATATTATTTCAAAAGTTTACAAACAGCCGCTCAAAGATCCTTTAACCGTTCTGGATCCTGAAAAAGCCCAGACTACGATTACTTATTTTGACGGATTGGGAAGACCAATCCAGAAAATCGACAGTAAACAGTCGCCTTCGGCAAAAGACATGATTACCCATATGGCTTATGACAGTTTTGGCAGGCAGGTAAAAGAATATCTTCCGTATGAAGCTTCGTCTGTTAATATGGAATTTAATCCCGATGCCGAATCAGGAACGATTAGTTTTTATAATACAGCCCAATACGAAAATACTGCCAATCCGTTTTCGCAGAAAAATCTGGAATCATCGCCTTTAAGCAGGGTTACTAAACAAGCGGCCCCGGGAACTGCCTGGGCCATGGGAAGCGGTCATGAAATTAAGCTGGACTACAAAACAAATACTGCCACAGAAGTAAAGCTGTATAAAGCCAATACTACCTGGACAGCGGGTTCAGGGGTATTTGAGATTTCACTTGCTGCCAGCGGATACTATGTCGTAAATGAATTATACAAAAACGTAACGTATGACGAAAATACGGCTGCAAGTCCGTCAGAAACGGCGGGGTCTGTAGTAGAATTTAAAAATAAAGAGGGACAGGTTGTTTTAAAAAGAACCTACGATGCCGCAGCCAAGCACGACACTTATTATGTCTATGATATATACGGTAACCTGACGTATGTAATTCCGCCCAAAGCAGACGGTACCATTACGGCCGATGTTTTAAACGGACTATGCTACCAGTACAAGTACGACCATCGTAACCGTCTGGTTGAGAAAAAACTTCCGGGAAAACAATGGGAATTTATGGTATATGATAATTTAAACCGTGTTGTGGCCACTGGGCCTGTAAATTCTCCTTTTTCGGATGTAACCACAACCGGATGGCTGATAACCAAATACGATGTTTTTAACCGTCCCGTTATCACAGGCTGGAAACCGGCAGCGGGGATTACCTCTGCGAGCCGGAAAACGCTGCAGGATGCCTTGTCTGCCCTGACGGTTAATAATGAAACTAAAACAGCCACAACCGCCAATACCACTGTAAACGGAGTAAGTTTCAGGTACAATAATGCAGCCTGGCCAACGACGGATTATCATATTTTGACGGTAAATTATTTTGATGATTATAATTTTCCTAATGCACCCACTATTCCAACAACGGTTCAGACACAGCCGGTTTATTACAATACCACTATTAAACCAAAAGGCCTGCCTACCGGAGCATGGACACGGGTGCTGGAAACCAGTACGCTGTATAAAAACGAACTCTCTTATACGCTTTATGATATAAAAGCCAGAGCGATACGCAGCAGGGTACAGAACCATTTAGGAGGTTATACCACTACAGATAATCTGTATGATTTTGACGGAACAGTCCTGAGGACCAATACGTATCATCGAAGACTAACGGCAGATCCTGCAGAACTGCAGACTGTTGACACTTTTGTTTATTCTGCCCAGGACCGTTTAAAGACGCATACTCATAAAACAGGGGGTGCGTCAGAAGAGCTTATGGCCAATAACAGTTATGACAATCTCGGACAGTTAATAAGCAAAGGTGTGGGCAGTACCGCTTCGGTACCGCTGCAAAAAGTAGATTACAGTTACAATATAAGAGGCTGGCTTACCGAAATTAACAAAACAGCCGCTTTACAGCAGGGTACTGACCCTAAAGACCTTTTTGCCTTTAAGATTAATTACAACACTACTCAGGCCGGAATAAGCGGAGTAACAGGACTGTACAACGGTAACATTTCTGAGACGCTCTGGCGTACCGGAGCCGATAATACAGAAAGAGCTTATGGCTATCAGTACGATAAGTTAAACCGTTTAAAAAATGCAATTTATGAAAAAAACGGCCTTACAACCAATGCTTATAACGAAAGTCTAACCTATGATAAAAACGGTAATATCCTTACGCTGCAGCGAAAAGGCGATACTGACCCTCAGATCCAGCCTATTGAGATAGACAATCTGGTCTATACCTATCCGGCCAATTCTAACCAGTTAAGCAAAATTGCAGACAATAGTAACAATACCAGCGGATTTAACGATTTTAACAAAACAGACGATGATTACAGCTATGATGCCAACGGTAATATGCTCACGGATAAAAACAAAGGCATTACCACAGACATCCAATACAATCATCTGAATTTACCGCGTAAAATTACATTTGCGGCAGGAAATACAATTGAGTATATTTACAACGCCGCAGGGCAGAAAGCAGAGAAAATTGTAGTTGAAAACGCGGTGACAACAACAACCAGTTATCTGGGCGGTTTTCAGTACAAGAATACAGTTCTGGAGTTTTTCCCAACGGCAGAAGGTTATGTAAAAAATACCGGAGGGGTGTACTCGTATGTGTACCAGTACAAAGACCATTTGGGAAACATACGGGTAAGTTATACTAAAAATGCCCAAAACGTTCTGGAAATTATCGACGAAAACAATTATTACCCTTTTGGTTTAAAACATAAAGGCTATAATGATTATGCTGTTACTGGTAATAAGTATAAGTACAACGGCAAGGAGCTCCAAGACGAGATGGGGCTTGACATGTATGCAATGGATGTGCGTCAATACGATCCTGCTATTGGAAAATGGACAGCAATAGACCCAGTCACGCATTATGCAGAATCACCTTATAGTGCATTTAGTAATAATCCCATTTATTTTGCGGATCCAAGTGGAGCATCGCCTATCTATAATAGTGCAACTGGGCAATATGTAATTAATGGTAAGCAGGTTTCATTTGACGAAGCTATTTCGTATGCTAATTCTGGCGGTAATAGTGATGGTAGTAATAACAATAATGTATCTGATACAAATAATTCGGATGCAAATAATGGAGATAATTCTAATATAAAATTTCCTAAAGGAGAAGATTATGAAAAAAAATATCCTAGACTAACCAAACTTGCAAAGCAAATTCATAGTTATGTGAAAAATAATTCGGATTTATTGTATTATCTTTCGTATTATTCAGGATACTCTACTATGGAGGTGTTAGAAAAATTACAGTATGGACAAGGCACTGAACTTCAAAGTTGGTTTTACACAGGAGAAGATAGCGATAATAATGGTTGGACTCCAAATACAGGAAATTTTATAACTGTAAATGCAAAGTTTGTTAATGGATTAGAAATTGCAAAAAGAAATGAAACAATACAAGCAACTTCATTTTTATTAATGACAACTATATTACACGAGTTTATACATAGTGCTAGAGTAAAAAATAATTTACCAGACGTTACGGCAGAGTACGGAAAAGCTCTTGAACAGTATGGTTTTGGTGCTGATATAAATAAAAATAATGCATATGAATTTTATAAAAAAAATGGTTGGGATTTCAAATATTAGAATTTTTCTTCTTTTACTAACTTTTACGATCGCTTTATGTAGCTGTAAAAATGAAATAGAAAATCATCCGCAAAAAATTATTGAAGATAATTTTTTAACAATCGTAGATACGTTTGCCTATAAGTATGGTTCTTTTAGACCTTCAGCGCCAGATCCACGAGCATTGGTACAAGATAGTTTAAATTATTATAAAGAACTGTCAATCCATGTTAGCAAGAAAATAGGAAATAGTAATATTGCAGAAAAAGAGATAAGCGGTTTTTTAAAAAGAGAAAAATTAGATGTTAAATTTATTGAAGTTCTTAATCAAGATAGCTTACAATTTAATTTAGATTCAAATTTTCCCAAAAAAATAGGAAAATATGTTATTTCATTTGACAGTATAAAATCTCCAAAAATTAAATATGCTGGAGAGGTAATTTTTTCAAATTTTAAGACAGACGGAAAATTGGGTTATTTTGTTGTAGAATTATCTCATGGTGAAGATAGCTCAATTGGATTTTTAGTACTTATTGAAAAGAAAGATGATATTTGGAAAATCATCAGAAGAGAGCCTCTTTATAGAACTTAAAGGTGGAGGGGTAACTAACGTAAATTGAAAACAAATTTAAGGGTGCAAAGATGCACCCTTAATTATTTTAAATCCCTTTATAAAATCTTCTTTTCCTCTTCTTTTTAAATTGTTTGGAAACATAATCATTGATTTTTTCTCCGCGAAGAAGTATATCAACAAGATTTTCTTTTACATACTCTTTTAATTCAACATCTTGATAATTCTCAGAATTTGTTGAAACAGAATTTTGATGCCTTCTTTCAAATGCAAGAATATTGAAAGCACAGCTCTTCTGAATTCCTTTTGCACTGAATTCTTTTCCAAGACTGCTTCCGTTGAAAACGGATCTTGTTTTGTGGTCAACATAAGTTACTCCGTAAAGCTGTCCTTCTCCACTTTTTCTTAGTATCATATGAATGCTTTCTCCTTCCATTACTTTGGATAATTTTTCGAGAGAAAATATGTCTTCACGAAAGAAAGCCAGTTTTACGGCATTTTTCACATATTTTTTACAAGACTCTTTTTCCGCTTCATTAGTTTTAAATTTTCCTTCCAGAAATTTTAAAGTTGGTCTGCTGTAGAATTCGCTGGCTTTTATCGGGACGCCTATCGGTTTTGAATTCTGGTCAAGTATCTTGTAAAGCAGTCCGTTATTTTTGAAAACTCTCGAATCCTCGCTTCCTCTGTCAGCATGGACATTATAGAGGTTTAAAACAGCGTTGAGTTCAGGCAGGCTTGAATATTTATAGTCAAACAACACCTGATTTAAAACTGAGTTGATCGCCTTTCTAGACTCTGCTTTTCCGTACTGGACTCTGTTTACGTTTATCGGATTTAACGAAAACTGCTCTTTCTGTTTTCTTCCTTCTGCTTTCACCAGTCCGAAAAGCTCTTCAATTTCTTTTCTTGCAGGTTCTGATTTTTTAACGCCTATCAGATGCAGATCAATTCTTTTCCCGTCTCTCTGGATATTATTTGTGACTACGTGCAGATGAGGATGTCCCGCATCATGGTGCTGATAGACCAAATAGGGCTGCTTCCCAAAACCTATTTTTTCCATATAAGTGTCCGCAATTTCAATCAGCTTTTCTTTAGAATGATTTTCCGACGGATCAAAATTGAGCGATATGTGAACGCTGTTCCGTTTTGTATTTTCGTTAAGCGAAGACAGGTTTAAAAAACGGTTCAGCTTCTGGGTAAAGCTTAACTTCTCCAATTCCAATGGATAGTTTACGGCATTGATGCACTCAGCCACTCCTACCTTAACTTTGTTTTCGTTATAGTTGAGAATGCTGTTTATTGAACGGCTGGTTTTTATCACTGCAACCATCGTTCAGATATTTTTTGGGTGTGGCTGGAAACTTCATCTATTTTCTCAAAAAGCTTTTTTCTCTGCACTTCAAACAGATAAAGATGCCCTTTGAAGTCGGGAATCATTTTCAGTGTATTTACTTTTCTGGCAATCTGGTTGATGTTGTTTCCAATTGAACGGAGTTCTGAAGAAAGCACAACTGTTTCTTCCATAAGTTCGTCTAATGACTGGTTACGGTATGTGCTTGTGATCGGTCTGCTGAATAAGTGTTTTCGAATATAATCACTTAATTTTCTGCAGGTGCTTGCCTTGAACTGGCTTTCAATTTTTGCATACTCTTTCTCTGTCAGGCGCAGGGTTATTCTGCGTGATCTGTTTGAATTTTCTCTTTCCATCATTTTTCCTTTTCATTGTTTTCAAACTCTCTTCTTTTAAGATTCTCCACCGCCGAGTTCCGAGGCAAAAGGTGGCAAGATAGGCGGTTGTCAGACAACCGTACATCTTGCTGATTGCAGGAACGTGGCAATCTTTGGAGATTTTTAAAAGCAGGCTTCTAATTTAGCGAAAATATTTATATGTATCATGCGCAAAATATGGTCATGATAGCTGTAGATTGTTACAATGGATAAATGCTTAAAAAAAGAAAAAGGAAAAAAAGAAAGCAGTATTGAATTGGACATTCAGACAGTTGAAGTGCTATAAGTCCCGAAGGGCATTTTTTGAGGAACGAAGAAAAATGTTATGCGCACTTCTCTGGCTGTGTCCAATACCTTGCTTTGCTTTTTTTCTTTTAGTAATAATTTTTAAATTTTAAGATTGTACCTACTATATTAGCAGATATAAATTTTTGAATTATAGTGTAAACGGCTTTTAGCTAAAAAAATAAACTTTTAAAAAAGTCATTTATCTACGCAAAATTATTGCGCACAACTTTTATATTTTTGATTTGAAAGATGGAAGTATAATATTAAAATTGGACAATATTTATGACAGAAAAATTTGAGATAAAAGGTTTGTGGTTTTTACCGAGTAACAAAGACAAAAAAGTTTCAGGTGTATTGAGATTTGATCCTGTCGAAGGTTCTTATCTAGAATTAATAGGGTCTTTAGACGAAAATGTAAGTTTTCAGGATTTTAATTCATTAGACAATGGTGCTATAATTTTAGGAACTTCTGTTGACAGTGAATCAATCACACTTTATCATTGTTATTTGAGCTCTAGAGAAAAAAAATCAGTGCGTAATGAAATAGCTGGACCAACAAAGGAAACGTTTTTCGTTAACTTCATTTTAAATGGCTACCATTTTGAAAATGAAGAATCTTTTAAATTTAATACTATTGCGAGTTCACTACAAAATTTTGATGAGTGGCTCGATATCTCAGGTTTTCAGATTGATCATGAAACAACGATTGAAAATTCATATAGTATAAATTATATAAAACCAAAAGACATTCAGTTTGATCTTCATGAAAATCATAGCGGGAAATTTACTTTTCATGTTTCGAGACCTCATGTTTATTCTCAAAAACATGAATATATCATTCAAGAAGCATGGTTAGAGCTTAATTCTAGAAACGAAATCGGTTTACAAGAAATACGTCAATTGTTAAACCGTTTTCAAAATTTTCTGACTATGGGGATGTACCAAAGTGTTTACCCTCATAAAATTATTCTTTATAATAATAATTTAAAAAACGATTTTGGTATGGCTGGAAAATATAGAAAACCAATTAAATTTTATTATTCAAGTAGCCGTCAAAGAAAAAATAAAAAAGAAAGACATTCATTTGATATGCTTTTTAATTATACGAAAATTAAAGATGTTTTTCCATCAATTATAAAAAACTGGTTTGAAAAGTATGATCGATTAAGCCCTGCTTTTAATCTTTTGTTTGATCAATTTTATAATGGAGCAGTATTCAATGAAAATACATTCCTTAATCTTGCACAATCAGCGGAAACTTTGCATTCAAGGATTTATGACCATACAAAAATACCGAAGGAAGAATATGAGGCAATGAAAAAAGAAATATTAGAAAAATTACCACAGTATCGTAATTGGATGAAAGAGCAACTACACTTTGGTAATCACCTAGATTTATCACAAAGACTAACAGAATTAACTGAGAAATATTCTAATGACGTGATAGATAAGATTATTCCAGAAAAAGCTGATTTTGTTAAGCAAGTCAAAAATCTACGAAATTATTATACTCACTATAGCAAATCCTTAGAAAAAAAAGTAATTCCTGAAAGAGATTTACTGTTTTTATCGGAAAGATTAAAAATGTTACTAGTAAGTGGATTTTTATTTGAAATTGGCATTCCTAAAGAATTGTCAAATACACTATTCAAAAGTGCTAGTCCTAACTTGTTTAGACATTTAGTTCCTTGATATGGATATAAGCATAGGTTAGCAATTATTCAAAAAAAATAAAGAGACTCATCAGTCTCTTTATTTTTTTGAATTAATATATCTTTTAAAAAGATTATTTCTCTTTTAATAATTTTTCCAAATATTCAACTTTGTCTTTTTCAGCTTTCAATAATCTTTCATAAAGTCTTTTATTCTCTTCTACAGTTTCCATTAATTTATCAAGAGGATTGAAATTACAACTGTAAGCATTTCCATTCACAACATTACTGTCATTGTATGTGTTTCCAATTATATTTAAAACAGCTTCTTCTGAGAAATTTTTAATTGCTTCCACACTTACTCCTAAAGCTTTCGCCACTTCTGCTAATTTTTCATCATCGATATCTTCACTATTTTCTAATATCGAAACAGTCTGCTGGTTTGTTCCCATAGCCTGTGCCAGTGCTTCCTGTTTCATGTCTTTCAGTTCACGGATACGGCTGATTTTACGCCCCATGTGATTTGGTTTTGTTAATGTACTCATAGCTCAAAGATAATAATTAAGAATAAAAAAGTGGGATTCATGTATGATACAAAAAATCTCATGTATGGTACGGGAAAATATGATACCGTACGGTACAAGTAATTAGTTACTTGCCTGTATGTTTAACAAAAATACAATTTTTCACACAAGTATTAACTAAAATAAGTAAAATTATGAAAACAATTGACAGCTTAGGATTAAAGACGGTTAGCAATATTATTGTTGACAGCATTAGTACAAGCAGTATATACTGCTTTGGAGAAAGACAGCAGATGCATTCAGTTCAGAACCCTTTTCAGGAATCTATTTCTGGAGAAAAACATAATACTCATTATTATCTGTTGGTTATAACTGATGAATATATCATCAATGCGGTTGCAGATATTAGTGATATAATAAAACACAAAACGGAAGGCCGTTATACGGCAACACTTTTGTTTTATAAAACAAAATTTAGACATTCTCTCACACACAACCAACTTTATTTTTATCATCAGGTTTTAACCAGAGGCTGTAAGGCTTATGAGCGTGAAAATTCGCCTCTATCAATTTCCTTTGATGAACCTCCAAAATTTAAAATCAAATCTATAAGCTCTTACTGGCAAAATAGAAATGTAATCGCTGAAAATTATCTAAGAAGTGCAAATCAGATTGATTACACTAGTACTGGATTTGTTCAGGAATCTATGCTCCATATCGCAGTAGAGCAAATATGCTTAGGACTTATCAGTGTATTTTTAGGATATTATCCTGATCATTTTTCCTTGCCTTATCTATTTGAAATATGCGAGATATTTACACCCTTAACATCTGATATTTTTCCACAAACCACAAGTGAAGATAAAGCTATGCTTGACCTGTTAAAAGTAAATCCAGCTTCGCTCCGCTGGAGTAATGTAAAAGAATCCTGTTTAGTAAGTACAGAACTTTTACAGAAAAGATGCTGTCTTTTTTATGAAAAAGCTACTGAGATTACAAAGGCGGAATTATTGCGCCAAGAAAACCTTTCTTTTTCGGAATCTTAAAAACAGATGTTATGTATCACAATATTTTAATACAGAAGGAGAATCCAGACCGCAGACAGATTAAAAAAGCAGTCAAGCTTTTGCGGATGTTTATGAAAATTGATATGATTTACTTTACGAAACAGCCAGACAGAATTTCCAATTCAGGCATATTAACAGTTATTGTAAGCAAATCCAGCCCTCATTACTATGATGAAATTTATGAATACTGCTGGAAAATTTTCAGGCATTTCAATGAATTTTCGTTTCGGTTCTATGATCAGTTCTGGGTTAGGCAAGAAATTGGAGATGGGAATCCATATTTTATACTGCAATGTAATGACGAGACGCTTATTTACAGTAAAAATAAAGAAAAGCGTGTTTTTGAGATCGGAGAAATAAATTGCGAAGATTTTCTCGCTGAGGCAGTGAAAAGATTTGATGCTGATACAGCGGAGAGCAATGTTGTCGGCCGTGATTTAAAATATCACATCAGCAATGAGAATCATCTTATGTCTGCTTATACAATACACCAGCAGTTGCGGTATCTACTTATAAGTGTTTCTTGGTTTCTGACAGGAGAATATATCCCTTCACACAGTATAGCTGAACAGCAGAGACATTTGTCAGGATTCTGTAAAAAACTGGGAAGTCTCTTTGATTACGGAATAAAGTCAGAATGGTCTGTCTTGGAACAATTGGAGTGCGCTTGTGAAGCAGTACAGCGTAATGATAAAATAGAGCCTGTAACAAAGGAATCTGTCGAATCTGCCCGTGTAAAACTGGATTGGCTAAAAATTGAAACCAACGTACTGTTCAGAGAAAGCATAGAGAAAACCAGACAAATATTTGAAGATTATGGGAACAGATGAAATTAAGAAACTTGAACAAATCAAAAGATTAAGCGGAAGAATGCTTAATACCTTGAAACGAGCAGAGGACAAAAGAGGGATGTATAATGCAGTAATAAGAGTTTATGATTATCAAGAGCTTGCTTGTGTTATAAGAAGCCTGATGAAGCTGTGCATTATCGCTTTAGATCAGGAGAGCGCAGAAGTTCCGCCTACAATCGAAAACCAATACATCGATGTGGGACTTATACTGGGAATTGCTCTTCAGCTGTTTCCAGTTGACGAATTTGAATTTTTAAATGAGATTACGGATATGTTTTCAGAAAATAATGAAGAAACAGAATAGCACAGATTAAGATTTAATATTTTAAAATTATGGAAACTGACAAAATAAAAACACTGGAAGAATTTAAAGATTTTGCATCTTATCATTTTAAGCTTCTTAAACCTACCGTAGACAAAAACGGGGAATCAATACGCGAGATAAGATTTTATGGATATTCGGATATGACGTGTCTGGGAGTGAATCTCATTAGAATGTGCCTGAATATAATTTATTCGGATGAGCTTGATAACAGGGAAATATACCTTGGTTCTGTTCTGGAACTTGCCCTTCAGCTGATTCCAAGCGCAGAAATAGAGGTTCTGGATGAATTATACAGAATGCTCAATGAGAAGAGTGCAGATAAATAAACACAAGGTTTTACTATGATGCCGAAAACAGCGTTCATGTACAAATTATGTCCATGACGCTCAAACAAAAGAGCTTTATCTTTGTCTGAATTAAAATTACGTTCTACGGCTTTCACAGGTATATTTTACCATTGAAAATGAAAGCAATACCAATTATCTTTGCCTTATCCCCACCATATTTTGATCGGGATGCGCATTGTAATATGGTTTATCTTTGCAGTAGAAATCCATATATAGATTTCTATTCTCATAAACAGCTGTCCCTGTCACAGACGGCCTGTAATTAACGCCCATACCGCACTTCCGCCTGAAAGATTATTTCAGGCAGGGCATCGCTGTGCTTATAACAGCGCCAAAACCAATTAAAAAAATTAAAGCATATGGAAAGTTTAGAATCGCTGTTCCGTTCATTTGAAACAGGCATCAGAAGCGCAAAGGCTGTAAAGCCCAAAGCGTACCTGAAAAGCATCGGACTGGAATATTCAGACCTGAGAATAGGCTTTAATTCGGGACAGTTCCACCACCGCAAGACCCTTAAATCCAAAGAAAGGTTTGAGGAGCTTGGAGTAATAACCAAGAGTGATGCAGGAGTGCGGGATGATTCTCTGACTGCCTATACCGTCTTTGGACGCTACGGGCTTATATTTCCCCTGCTGGACAGAGAGAATGAGATTGTAAACTATTTTGCGCTTCGTTTTGATCTGGACAGCCCTAAAGAGGAATATCTAAACCAGAAGGGAATCTATCCTGCATATCCTCATCCGCTTACCAGAAAGCTCTATCTGGCGCCGACTGTCATTGACTGCGCCAGCCTGATGCAGAGCAGAATACTGGATCAGAGGGAAGCGGTCATTGCACTTCATGACGGGGAACTGCTCGATGAGCATATTGAAATTATTAAATCATTGAATGGATTGGAATCAATAGTAATCTTTAAGCGGTGAGAAAATGGAGAAGATCAGATTACAAATGCAGGAGGCAAGACCAGACGTTCCGCTATCAATAGCGGAACTTCCCGAGGGACACAGTCTGAATGACATGTGGGTCAATTATGGAGCGGAAGGGATATCGAATCTTTTGAAAAGCGCAAAAACGGAAAAAGCAGGCGAAGGACTGCAGATTGTAAACGGCTACAAAATCAGCTACAAAGGCCTCTCGGGGACTTTCTTTGTTCTGGGAAACCTGCCGATGGACTTGGGAAATCTCAGGATTTCGCTTCAGATTGTGGAATACGGCACAAACAGAAAACACAGGCTTAAAATCGACCTGTTCGATTTTGCAGGAGTGCAGAGCCAGTGCACGGACTTATCCGAAAAGCAGGGATTTGACTATGAGAGCCTTGAAAAGGATCTGGTAACGCTTACCGATCTTCTGGAACAGCACAGGGAATCGCTTTTTGAGGCTGAAATAAACCCGATTGCGGAACGTTTTGCCGAAAAGGAGCTTACGCCTCAGGCGCAGGAAAATGCAGTCGCATTCCTAAAGAAACCCAGACTGCTGGAAAATATAGACAGGCTTTTGGAACAGAACGGCATTGTGGGCGAAGAAGAAAACAGAATCGTGCTTTTCATTCTGGCATCGAGCTACAAAATGCCCTACCTGATGCACGGACTTGTTCAGGGATCAAGCGGTGAGGGAAAAAGCCATCTGATCAATGGGATTGCAGGATGCATGCCTCAGGAGGATGTGATGAACATGACACGCATTACAAGCAAATCGCTTTACCATTACAGGGATAAAGAACTGATCAACAAGCTAATTGTTATTCAGGACTTTGACGGGCTAGATGAAGAGGCGCAGTATGCCTTCAGGGAAATGCAGTCCGCCAAGTTCCTGACCAGCTCCACAGTGGTAAAAGACATATTCGGAAACAACAGAGGTAAAATTAAACAGGTTCAGGCGCACTTTGCCAGCCTTACCACAACCACAAAAGCTGAGGTGTATTACGACAACATGAGCCGTTCGGTGATTTTGGGAGTTGATGAAAGCCAAGAGCAGACGTTAAGAATCATTAAAAAACAGAACCTGAAAACAGCAGGACAGGCAGACAGCGATAAAGAAGAAAAGGCAAAACAGCTTTTAAGAAATGTAATGCGGGTGCTTAAATCCTACGAGGTTGTAAACCCGTTTGCCGATAAGCTCAGCCTTCCATTGGAAGCCAGAATGCTCAGAAGACTGAACTCACAGTTCCAGAACTTTGTCTGCCAGATTACAATTCTGCATCAGTATCAGAGAAAAACCGATACTAAGGGCAGGCTTATAACCGATAAAGCAGACATCAAATCAGCTGTTGATGTTTTCTTCAGTTCCATCATTATCAAAGTGGATGAGCTCGATAAAAGCACGAGACAGTTTTTTGATAACCTGAAAGACTTCATAAAAAAGCAGAAAGAAGGAACATCAAAAAAGTTTACGGCAAGAGAGATCAGACAGGGACTCAATATAAGCAAAACATCCGCATTCCGTTACATGAACCTGCTTCAGGAGCTCGAGTACATCCAACCTGTCGAGGGTTCGTTCAACAGGGGCTTTAAATTCATGATCTCCTACTGGGATGATATGGAAAAGCTTAAAAGCAGAATCAGAAAAGAACTGCACAGACAGCTTGAAGAGTTCTAAAAAAACAAAAAATCAGAAGAAAAACTAGAAAAGTGGAACACCACGGAACGCCAGCGGAACACTGGAAGCCTTGAAAACACAGCCAATACGATACTGGTGTTCCGCGTTCCGCGGAGTGTGCAAGAGGGCGTTTTCAGTATCCTAAAGAAACAGCATTTAATTAAAGGAAAAAGACAATGAAAAAAACGATACAGAGCAGGGAATTTCTAAGGCTCGCAGTGGCATTCGGAGAATTTGTAAAAGTCAGGAACTACAAGCAGGGACGGTCAAATCTGTACAGAAACATCATAACGGAATTTCTGATCTGGCTTGAACAGGCAGGAATAAGCAGAATACAGAATGTGACTTCTAAAGAATCCGTGAAGTATCTGGATTATCTTTCTTCAAGACCAAAGAAAAGAGGAAACGGCATTCTGGCTGAAAAAACAATCAAACTGCATCTGTTTGTGCAGGGGCTTTTTCAGGTTTATCTGCTGGAAAACAAAGAGATCCAAAATGCCTATTACATTCCATCAATCACAGGCGGAACGCAGAAGCCGAGAAACATTCTAACGATTGAAGAAATAAAACTTGTGTACGATCATGCAGAAAATGAAATGGAAAAAGCCCTGCTCTCCATAGCCTACGGATGCGGACTGAGAAGGTCAGAGATTGCCAGCCTTGATCTAAAAGATGTGAACCTCGTTAAGGGAATGCTGGTTGTAAGGCAGGGAAAAGGAAACAAAAGACGTGAAGTTCCAATGAGCGATACTGTTCTGCAGTACCTGACAAAATATGTTAGGGATGAAAGGCCTGAAAGGCTGACAGGAAGAAACCAGAATGAGGAAGCTTTTTTTATCAACAGCAGAGGCAGAAGATCGACAGGAGAAAACCTCAATGAGATTTTAAATAAGATGATTGAGCAGACAGGAAAATTCGAGCTTACCCAGAAAGAAATCACGCTTCACTGCCTGCGCCACAGCATTGCCTATCATCTGGCAGAGAATAACGCGGGAATCGATTTTATACGCACTTTTCTGGGGCATACGCAGATCAATACCACCTACATCTATGCGGTGCAGAACAAGAAACGCAAACCAGTGGTAAACTTTTAAAAACTACACTATGGAAAACAATAAACCTGATCTGGAAAATTACCTGCGAGGAATTGTAGCGGAAAAGACAGCGGAGAGCTATCTCTATACAATCAATCATTTTTTAAAGACCAATCCAAAGGCAAAAAGATACCAATACAAAGATATAGTTAAGCACATGGATAAAGTAAGCCAGAAGCAGTCCAACGTACAGTACCGAATCAGAATACTCTCAGCTATTAAAAAATATTACGACTATCTGGTGATGTACGGCTATAGAAATGACCATCCCTGCAGAAAGCTTAATATCAAGATTAAGGGCAACCAGACCATTCAGGTGCAGGATCTGTTCAACAGCACAGAACTGCAGCTTTTAATGGAACGTGAGAACCGCTACAAACATCTTGACATGAGAAACAATGTTCTGATTTCCCTATTAATCTATCAGGGGCTTGCAAGCGATGAAATAGCTAGATTGGCTTTAAAGGATATTGATCTTGATAACGGCACAGTTTACATTAAAGGCTCTGCCAATCTCAATAAAAGAACACTGGAGCTTGTGCCAAAACAGATGATACTGTTTCATAATTACATAAATGAAACACGGCCTGCCTTACTGCGCGGGAGCAGTGACAAATTCATATTGACAAAGCTTGGACAGCCTATTGTGGTGAACAGCATACATGCCATGATTGAACCATTAAGAGGATTATTCCCTGACAGGAAACTAAACCCGCAGACCATCAGAATGAGCGTAATCTGCAATTGGCTAAACGAGAAAAACATTCCATTAGAAAGAGTTCAGGAACTGGCAGGTCATAAATGGCCAGGTACAACTGAGAAGTATATCAAAGTCAATAGCTCACATCAGAGAGAGCTGATAAACAGGTATTTTCCGAATATTTGATTATCTTATTTTTGAGATTTAATTTCTTTGTAAAACTGATCAAAATTCATAATTATTTGTTCTAATATTTTATGAGTCAATTGAGTAAACTGATTTAGAAGAGTTTGAGTTTCAATAGCCAAATTAAATAAATCATTCGTATTTATATTATCCAAAGATTCTATAAATTGTTCTACATCTTTACTTCTATGAGCAATTACTTCATTTCTGATCTTGCTCAAACTTTGTTTTCTCCTATTTAATTCTTTGTAAGAAGTTCTATAGCCAAGTATTTCATCTTTTATTGAATTAAAAATTTGGCTCGATGAAATAAAATTGTAAAAATGAGAACTCATCAATGCGTGTATTTTCTCTAAGTGCTCATTTAGAATTAAAGAAATTGATCTTACATAAAATTTTTTTTGCCACTCATGCTTTGAGTTCAAATAACCGTCAATAGTTACATCTAAATCCAAAGACGTTATAGAATTAAATATGCAAACATCATAGAAATTTTCTAGAGGTTTTATTTTTAAAGACTTACATTTATTCTTATTGTCTATTAAAATATTTAAATCCTTCTTTTTTAAATCATAATTGCCTTCGTTCATGCTTTTATTGTTATTAGATTCACAAAAAATTAATCTCTCATTTCAAAATTAAATGATTTAAATTCTTCCCAATTTCTCACAAAGTTCATTCCAATTGTACTGCTATCGGAATTAAGAGCCGAATTATATAAATCTTCTCCTAAATTAGTTTTCGTTAAGTTTGAGATATTATATTTTTCATCTTGAAGCACTTTTATCATGGGAATAATTTCTCCTGCCTTAAAAATACTACTTGGCTCAAGCTGATACAGCGTAAATGAAAGCTGAAGTTTGATTTTTAAATTGAGTTTATCTAAAACCCTTTGAAAGTAAGGTGCTAAAAATATGCTGTAAATTGTGTCTAATTTTTCAAATTTCAATTTTGTTTCGTTCCCAATCGCAATATTTGGCATCATATCTAATCCCGCAATAGAATAGCGAAATAATGACACAATTTCAAGAAATATTTGTATTGACTGAAATACATCCACCTGATTTCCTCTTATCGGAATTGGCGAAAATAATGTGTGCTCAAATTTAAGATTTTCTCCTGAGTGGCGATCATGGAAAATCTCATTTCGAAATCGTCGAAATTCATTTACCCTATTGTAAATCCCAGTCTTTTGTATCTTCATTTTGTCATAACCGAGTTCGTCAACAAGAAAAGCAATTCTTCCTGCGACTTCTTTTCTAATTATTTCGTCAGCATTTTTCTTCTTAATTATCGCTGTAATTTTGCAAAGAGCATTTATATAAGCCTCTAAAGCTAAAAACCACATAGATATACTCAATGTATTTCTCCTGCCTTTATTTATAAAGTTATCTTGATTTTCAAGATCCTGAATATCTAGCATCGTATTTACAAAACCATGAATTGAATATTCGTTGTAAGTTAACTCAATTTGTGGACTACTTTTATAGCTTACAATTGATAAAAACTGGAGTTGGTAATCATTATGCCTATAATCTTCAAGATACATATTATTTGATGTTTAAGAATGAAAGTAATAGTTTTAAATCATTGTAAATAAAGTAATTACTGGTCAAAAAAAATAGACTATATAAATTTATTCTTTTGCCTAATTTAAAAATATTTTTTTCAAATGAATCTATAATGGTTAAAATTATAATAGTCTATAATTTAAATTTATAAGATATTTTTTGTCAGAGACTCAAGTTTATAAAAGACAAACTACAAGTTTAAATAATGTACACTAATTACCTAATTTATTACCTTTGTATTAATGGATAAGAATCTTTATATAATAGCCGGTTGTAATGGTGCAGGAAAGACTACTGCTTCTTTTACAATCCTGCCTGAAATTTTGAATTGTAAAGAATTTGTAAATGCAGACGAGATTGCCAAAGGACTTTCTCCTTTCCAACCTGAAAAAGCAGCTTTTGAAGCTGGAAGGATAATGCTTCATAGAGTCGATGAGTTATTAACCAATAATGAAGTTTTCGCTTTCGAAACTACTTTAGCAACAAAAAGCTACAAGCAGAAAGTGATTGCAGCTCAAGAAAAAGGCTATAAAGTAGTTCTTTTATTTTTTTGGCTCGACAGTGTTGATCTGGCAATCGAGAGGGTCAAGACAAGGGTTCAGGAAGGCGGACACAATATTGAAACCGATGTTATTAAACGCAGATATAAAAATGGAATAGCTAACTTATTTGATATATATTTGCCTATAGTTAATGAGGCATTGATTTTTGACAATACATCTGTAAAAGCTGAATTGATAGCTCAAAAAACTTTGGGCAATGACATTGAAGTTATAAATGAAATCAAGTTCGATAAACTCAAAAATGACCAATCATGGGAGAACACAAAACAACAACAACGACACCGACTCAGAAGAAGATTATAGAGGCAATGGATAAAGTTTCTGAAAAATTAATTGAGTTTAAAAAGAAAAATAACAGCGATCTGGTTGTTATGCAGGATGGTAAAATCGTAAGGATAAAAGCCAGTTCTTTGTAAAATATTATTTCAATAACATTGAAAAGCTCTCAGAAATGAGAGCTTTTTTTATTTGCAGACTTAAAAATTATTAGGAAAATAATTAAACTAAATCTACTTTCGCATAAGCTGGAAAATGCTAAAAGAACGTTCTTTATATAGAGATTTTTTGCAAGAGGTCATTCACTGTATAGGAAAATTTTACAGACCCTTATAAGTATAAGTACAACGGAAAAGAATTGCAGGACGAGCTGGGGCTTGGGATGTACGACTACGGAGCAAGAAATTATGACCCTGCACTTGGTCGCTGGATGAATATTGACCCTCTTGCTGAAATTTCAAGAAGAAATTCTCCATATACTTATGCTCTTAATAATCCTGTATTTTTTATTGACCCTGATGGTATGGCTGACGCTTCACATAGAGATACTACTCCTGATAAGGGATTAACTCCAACGCCAGAAACACCAAATTTTAGAAATAATTTGCCTGAGAGCTGGGCAGGAGATGACAACATTGACCCATCAAAAAAAGGACAAGGCACAGATACAGGAAACGCACAATATGTTGGTAAAGATGGATTGCCTAATGGAGTAGATATGCCGGCAGAAGAATTAAATGAAGTAGTGGTAAAGGGATATAAAAGCCAATCTTACTTTCAAGGTTACTTCGATACTTATAAGCATATAGATGGAATGAATCCTTATTCGCCATATAACCCGAAATGGATGAATCCTGATGCAGTAGGAATAACTACGAATGTTCATTTAAATACTGGTTTGATTGGCGAATTAAATTTAATTGGAGGTTTCGCCTTTAGTGATAATCATAGATTAGGAATTTTTGGAGGAAGAAGTGGCAATTTTGGCTACACTGGAAAGTTAGGTATGCCAAGCATAGACTGGGGTATAACAATAGACTCTCATTATATGTATGGAGGAGAAACGGATGTTTTTCATGGAATGGAAGGTCACAGTAAAGGTTATTTTGTGGGTTATGAATACCTTGCGGGTTATTCAACAGCAGCTATTCAAACTGCTAATGGTGGATTTATACCTAGTCCCTCTGGGACTGAAACATTTAGTTTGGGAGTTGGTACAGGTCTAGGTACATCGATTTCAAAAGTTACTATTTGGGAGCCTTTTAAATAAAAATAAAATGGATATAAAATTAAAATACTTAGTCTTATTATGTACTTCATTATTCTCTTCATGTTTGAATGCCGATTGTGAACAGGTGTCAGAAATTTATAGAGAAAAAGAATGTTTACTAATTGTAAAAGATGTACCTCATAAATATGGAGTTTATTTTAAAATAAAAGGTACAAGTTTAAAAACTGGAAAAGATACATTATATGATGAAGAAAATAGATGGTTTAGTCTTTACTTTGAAAACATCGAAAAAGGTGATACAATTATTAAAAAGAAAGGAGAGTTAGTCTTTAGTATTCATAAAAAAGATACAACTTTCAACTTTAATTGGGAATGCCAAGGAAAAATTTATAAATAAAAATTAAAAAATGAAAAAGTATAGTTTTAGTGTTCTAATTTTTTTGGTATTAACAGCATGTAATTTTAATGTGAATGCAAATTATGAAAACGAAGAAAATGAAAAGGAAAATGCAGAATCTACTATTGCTTTATTTTATCACAGAACAGAAAAAGATGATATTGATAGTATAATGAATTTGTTCAGTGATTCATTTTATAAAATTTCCAATAGAAATAAATTTAAAATTTCTTTAATTGAGAAAAAAGAAATATTAGGAGACTTTAAATCTTATGCTCTGGAAGATTGGAAAACAACTAGAACGGAAGGAACTGCTCCAAAAACTGAATATCTTTTGGTTTATAAAGTTGAATATAGTAAATACAATTCCATTGAAACTTTTTCATTAATAAAAGAAAAAGGCGAAATAAAAATATTAGGTTACCATGTTGAATCTAAAGGTTTCTCAAAAAAGTAGGTAATGGGTAGTGTTTCAAAGTTAGTGATATGAGATTTGGTAGTGTTACGGATTAGGTGTTTTGATAATATATCCATGTAACTAACTGAAAAAGAATGTCAAAATTAAATTATTGAATAGAAAAGAGACGACCAGTAGGTCGTCCCTACTCTGCAAAGAGTTCCTTATAAAAAGCTGCGCAAATGTCTCTAGACTGCCCCCAAATAGTGTCTAACTTTTTGGGGGCAGTTCATATAGACTTTGCGCAATTTTTTTGTAGTTTAAATACGAAAGACCTGTCAAAAGTCTCCCGACTTTTACCGATCAAATCTTAACAGTATTTTATTTTAGAAAATTTTGTTATAAAGTCAGAGACTTTATGGCGTGAACGTTTTTAATTAAATTTGTTTGAAAGGCGCAAAGTCGGAGACATTTGCGCAGCGTTGCGAATAAGACTTTGCGGAGCAAGGAAATTTTTTATGATACAGTAGTTCCAAATAATATTTATCACAATATAAAACAAGCAAATAAGAGCGTGCCACGAACAATATTATCAAGAAAATGAGAAATAAAGTTTTAATTAGTCTATGCATTATAGCGTTAATGTGTGTTAGTTGTAATGAATTCAATACAGCAACACCCCAAGCATCTTCAACAATTTCAAATTCAAAAGAAAATGGTTTTTATCTCTTCACAGCAAATAAATTGCAAACTGGAGATTTAGATATTATCGATTCTGTATGGATTGAAAAAGTTTGGCATTATAAAGTTATAAAAGGAGAAAAAAGAAAAGTTGCATTATCTTCAAATAATCAAATTGTCTTGAAATTAAAAAAAACAAGCAAAGAGTTTAAGAAAAGTGAATACTTGTTAGAATGGAAAATAGAGGAAAAACATTTTGGTAATTTAGGTTCAGGCAATGGCGTTTTTATGATAAGATACCCTAAAAACACTAAAATTGATACTCTTTATTTTTTGTTACATAATGAAAATGATAAGTCAACTATTGATATTGGGACATTTGTTAATGAATCAAAGTTAGTGAAAAAATAGGCAATGCATCAGATGTGTTGGTGGTTAACAATTGCATTTAACATCAATAGATAATGTGATATTTTAGTAACATTACATAAAATTAAAACAACCTTCGGTTCGTCTTGAATTAAACAAGCCATTCCCCCGCCCTGCGAAGAGTACCTTATAAAAAGCTGCGCAAATGTCTCTAAACTTTTGGGGGCAGTCTACTCTGACTTTGCGCAATTTTTTTTATAGCTCAAATAGGAAAAACTGCCAAAAGTCTCCTGACTTTTACCGTTCAGGTCTTAACCGCATTTTTATTTTAGAAAATTTTGTTTTAAAGTCAGAGACTTTATGGCGTGAAGGTTTTTAATTACATTTGTTTGAAAGGCGCAAAGTCGGAGACATTTGCGCAGCGTTGCGGGTATCCACTTAAAAGGTTAACAAAAATGAAAGCCATTCCAAAACGGGCAGGGAAATAGTTTTGTAAATTATTCCTGATTACAGCGAATTTTATTTTCTTTCAGGCAATTCTCGATATTGGTTAATGTACCACTTTTTCTGTTTTCGTTGGAGTTTATGTCATGGGCGAGAAAGTGCGTACACATGTTTATAGCCATAGCATCTCTTTCTGCATCCGATTGAAAACCGCCAATAAATTTCCATTGACTTGCTTTTGTTTTGTATTTGTCGGGCGCGTAACGTGGTTTTTCTCCAATGTGTAAGACGGTTACATTTGGAGTTACACATTTCAAAACTTCCATTGTTAAAGTGTCAACACCTTTAAAATCGCAAACTACAAAATGGACATTTTCCATTTCTAATAATTTATCGATTGCATTTTTATAATAGAACATATAATCATTAAAGCTGAGGTTGCCATTTCCGAATATGTAGACTTTTGATAGCATTGGTGTTTTTTAAAATTTAAACAGTTCAGTAAAATCTATCTGTAACGCTTTACAAACTTTTTCTAAAGTTGAAAGCGTTGCATTGACATTTCCTTTTTCCAATCGAGACATATTACTTTTTTCAAAGTTACATTTTGATGCTAAATCTTGCTGAGAAAGATTTTTCTGAATTCTAATTTCCTGAATTCGTTTTCCGACTTTTTGTTGTATGGTATCGTTCAAAATAAATTATCTTTTATGATAATTCAAATTTTGTTATATATTTGCCTAAATCAGTTATCATATATGATAACTATTAAAAATTAACATATTATGGAAACAACCCAGCCACAACCAACAGAAGAAATCAAAAAACTAGCCTCACGTTATTTAAAGGCACTAAAACCCGGCGGAGATAAAACCGGACTTTATACTGCCGAAATCAAACTGCTAAGTTATTATGAGTTAAGTTGTATTATGACCAATATGCTCAGACTTTGTGTACTGGCGCTGGATCAGGGAAACGGTAAAACAACAAATGAAAATTCGTATCAGGCCATTAACGTTGGCTTAATTTTAGAAACGGTACTCGAACTGTTTCCGGAAAGTGAGTTTGAACTGCTGGATAAAATTAATGAACTTGCTGCCGGAGCATCTTAATAGCAGTAAAAAAGTATTTACTTTTTTCGTTTCATGGTTTTAAAAATGGTCAGCAGTTTTTTTAGTTTTTCGGTAGAATCGGTGCTGCCAAAAGCATGTACATAAGTGTCCCAGCCGTCACTGCTTCCGCTGTTCACAATGGTTTGAATAGCGTATTGACCCTGGCAGTTATAGAGTGTCCAGTCGCCATTTTGGTTCAGTATTTTGCTTTTTAAGGCCGTAGTTTTGCAATCCGGATTTTGTGCTTCAAATTTACTGGGATGATTGCCTAAGTAAAAACCGCCTGTAAATGGTGCTGCAGCCGTTGTATCTTTGGGATGAAAATAAAAAACAGAAAAATCGGGGCCTCTGTTTTCTGTAATCGTATATTCTTTTGGAACAGAAATGTAATAACGGCTGTCTCCAATTTGTTTTTCGGTTAGTTCTTTTACATAAGGATCTGTAAAAGAAACTTTGTCTGCTTTTTTATGATCAGACTGGCAGGACACAAAAGCCAGCAGGAATACAATACATCCTGTTTGAAGCGCTGTTTTCATTAAATTAGAGACGTTTAAGATTATAAAATATGCTGTTGACCGTTACCAGAATTTCCACCAGGGTTTTGAGTCCGCTTCCTCTGTTTCCGGTGCAGTGCTTTCTGTTACCGTATTCTCTACGACAGTATTTTTGGGCTGTTCTCGTATTGGGGCTTCCTTAATTGGTGTTTCGCGTTCTTTTGGCTGTACTTCCTTTTCTTTATTCGGGTATTTTTTTCGGTGCAGTTCGACTACAAACTGCAATAAGGCCTCCACACGATGCAGTTTAGGGTAAATAGAAGCCAGATAAAAAGCCAGGATATTCAATTTGTCTTTAGACAAGCTCATTGACTTTAAGATCGATAAAGTTAAAAATACGCTCTCTGAACTTTTCATGATAACCGCCAATTTTTAGATAATAGTCAAATGCGATCTTGTTTTTCATTTCGTCATCGGCCAGAACAAGTTCTTCGAGATAAGTCATATTGTTGTCGTTGTAATCAAAGGCAACAATAGAGGTTATGGCATGTACGAGTGTGTTTTTTAGTTTTTCGTCGAGACTGCCAAAACCTTCTTCATATATATAAATATCCGAAACCTCATTTAAGTTTTCATTTTCTGTAATTTCATTGAGCCAGTCCAGGGCATCAATCAGCATTACATTTTGGTTTGATTCCCTTGCCAGAAATAATTGAGCAGAGTTGATTATTTTAGTATGAATACCGGCGTTTAATTCTTCTTTTGTCATGAAATCTGGCTTTAGGGATTTAAAAGGATAGTTTTTGAACGGGTTGTATAGTGTGAAAAATGAATGTTGTTTTCTTTTAAACGAATATATAAAACTTTTTAAAAGAGTTTATTGTCTTATTAAAAACATTTGCCGTTTATCTTTTATAAGAACGATACAGGCAGGGGAGTGTTTAAAACAAAAAAGCCCCGGATTTCTCCGGGGCCTTATGTTATATTTTAAAAGGATCGTTTAAAAGTTGGTATTTACTTTTTTAGAACGATCGGCAATATAAGAGATCAGCCAGGTTACCTGTCCTTCTTTTACAAAATATACTTTTTTTGCTGCCAGATTAGGAATACTTTCCAGACAGGTCAAAAGAATGTTGTTGGCCGAAATAAGGTATTTCTGGTCGTAAGTGCTTAAAACTCTCGCTGCTTCGGTATTTGTTTTAGCAAGGCTGGTGTATTTACCAAAATTGTTTTTCAAAACAGCATCGTAATCAATAACGTCCTGCAGGTTTATAGCGATATAATGTTCTTTTACGTTTTCATTGTAATAAAGAGTAGAAAACGCCCAAACTGCACCGCCTGATAAATAAATTTTGTCTTTTTTGGCCAATGGAGGATTGGCATCAAACATGTCCTGGGTTTTCTTGCGTAGAATCGGGCTGTAATCAAAAGACTTTTCCTGATAAGTGGACATGTCATTTACCTGGCTCTGGTTTAAAACGGTTTTCTTTACTGCGTCAGTCAGCGTCATGGTTCCAAAATCCAGTTCCAGCGGAATAAATTCGAGTTTGTTGTCTTCCAGTTCATCGATATAACCGCCTTTAGTCGTTTGTGCCCCAATATCCAGCAGGAAAGCATTAGCGTAATCAACCGGAGGCATAGCGCCTTTTACTAAGGTTTTGGCTTCTTCGTTTACATTAAGAACATCAAGGTTTTTGTTGGTAAGCAGTGCAATTTTATTTTTTAAAACATCAACATTGCGTGCCGATGCAAAAACAGGAGCGGCTACTATAAAGATGTTTTCTTCCAGAATTTTATGTTCGGCTCTTATTTTCTTTAACTGATCTACAACAGTATTGCCAATTCGGTTCAGATCGTCCTGCGAAAGCTCGCCGGTGTTAGCGATATGTTCGGCAAAATTAATACGCTCTGTCGAGAACGAAAGGATTTTATAATCGGCCTTTCTGATATTGTTTACATCCAGAACTGAAATTTTTATGGCTCTGCGTCCTATTTCAATTCCGGCATAAAGACTTTTTTGAGAGAAGGCCTGAAGGGAAAAAAATAAACTGAAAAGGGTAAAAATTAAAATTAGGGGGGTGTGTTTTTTGAGCATTGTGTTTAATTATGATTATAGTAGAATTTGTTTCTGAATAAAACTTTAAAATGTTTTTAGTGGTATTTGTGTGAAAGTCATAATTTTGAATTGAAAATAAGGGCTTTCGATATAGGATTGCAAATTTATAAAAACATTTACTAATATAAATTCAGTTACCGTGAAAACTAATATTAAATTTAAGGTACCCGGTACAGGAGGGTGTTTTTTTTCAAAATTAGTTTTGTTTTAGAGAAAAAGCGTTTATTTTTCGGGCGTTATTTTCTGTTTAGGATTATGCCGGATTTTAACAATGCCATTACGGAACGTTTATTTAATTTGTCCTCTGATTATCAATTATGAAAAGAATTTTATTAATTATAGTGGTCTTGTCTGCCGTTTCATGCAGGTTAACACAGCATTATACCAAGTACATTGATGAAAATGAATACGGAAGGATGCATTTGAAAAAAATGAAATTTGAAGCGTCTTTTACAAATGAGATGAAAGGTAAAATTGAAGCAGATGCCGTGTATTTTAATTTTTACGAAAATAAAAGCATCAATTTAAAGGGATACGGTTATTTGAGATTTTTTAAATCGGGTCAGTTTGCTTATTTTAGAAGTGAAGTTAACAACATTGATGTCAATAATGTTCAAAAGGCTTTTATAGTAGGGTATTATAATGTGGCAGGTAGTATTTTGTTATTAGAAATTCCCAATACTTCATTTAGTAAAGCCGGAAAACGAGTCATTAGAAAATTTGAAATACACGGAGATACATTAAAAGAGATCAGGAAAAAAAATGAAACAGAAACGGTATTTACCAAAGTAAAAATAGACAATATTAAGCCGGTTCTGCCGGATTGGTAGAGCTGAAATAGTTATAAAAAATTAAAAATAGCTTCTGATTTTTTAGCAGTTTTTTTAATAACAGGGAACAGATTCTTAACAGTCCTTTTAAATTTGATCGTTTGGTATCGTAAAGACAAGATAATATAATGATCTCACTTTTTTTCCTTCCAGTTCTGCCGGATTCCATTTGTCTAACAGCTTTAGTACCCTTACCAGCTCTTTCCCTGAGCCATATCCGGAGTCTCTTCGTATTTGGAAATAATTTAAACTCCCGTTTTTTTCCACTATAAAAGTGGCATAAATTTTAGAACTTCTTCCTTCTTTTAATTCTTCGGGTACCACATAATTCTTTTTCAGAAAATCATTTACTTTATCTATGCCGCCCGGGTAGCTGGGTTTTACTTCAACAGACTGCGTTGTGTAGATATAATTAGGATCGCCGGGCTCAAAAAAACGGGTATCGGTGAAACCGTAATAATCTACAGGATCTTTGTAAAGAGCTGCATTTTTATGGAAATCATCGTACACGAAGTAATAATACTGTTTGTTTTTTTCTAAAAGAACCATGATAAATGATTGTCTTATTCTTTTTAAATATAAAACAGCGGCATTATCAAGTTGTAATGCAGGATTGCTGGCAATAAATTCTGAAGTGATTTCTTTGATATCGGTTTTGTTTGTTTTCTGCCACTTTAAATAATACAGATTGGATACATGATTGTTTCGGTTAACGGAATCTATCAAAGCAGAATATTTTACTTTTCGTAGATCGTTTTTAGTTTTTCCATCGCTTTTAATGAATTTTACTCCCGTTGAATCTTTATAAATAAAGAATAGTCCTTTATCCTGATTTGGATTTGAACTTTTTGCGGCACAATCTCCTGATTTTTCTATTTTCTCCAAAAAGAAGCTTATGTGGTTAGGGCCTTTAAATTTATAGGTTCCAAAGGTTCTTGTAAAACAGTCATTTCCGCACGGGGCAGTATACCCGCTCATAAACGTTTTTTTGGCAGTAAGCTTAAAATAGTTTCCGGAGAGGCTCTCACTGTTTTTATAAAGATCATATTCCCATTCATCATCCAGTTCTATCAGGTTGTTAATATTCCAGTAGTCTAAAAACAAGGTTTCGTAATCTGAAACCTTTGTCTTTTTGTTTTCTGAGTTTTGATTTTGAGAATGACAGGTCGTAATGAGGCCTAAGACAAAACAAAGTATGTAAACTGATTTTTTCATAATTTTATTTTCCGGATTTTGGAATATTTCAAACAGGGTTAGTTTTAATTGTCAGGACGGTCTAAGTATTCTTTTCCATCAAGGCTCAGCCAGCCTTTTTGTCCGTTTGGTAATTCAAAACGGGCATATTTTCCTTTAAATTCTTCTAACTTTTTATATTTAATTTCTTTCATGATTGGGTAATACGTAAACAGGCCGTTTTTTTCGATTAAATAACTCTGCTGGTCTAATAAGGTTATAGAATCGCAGTTCTTTGGCAGGTCTGCGTTGTAAGTTTCCATTTCTTTATCCGGATTTTCGGTGATCAGATAGTCAAGTGTTGTCAGGTTAAATTTCCCGTTTTTGAGTTTTGTATATAAATAAACCGGAAGATGGAAAGTGGTTCCCATTGCTTCAGAATAAGAGGTCAGCCAGACAGCTCCTTCGTCTGCATATTGAATGGTTTCAAATCCTTCTCTGTTATACAATGGATAAGAGTGTGTTCCCGGCGCCGAAAAGTTTAAGGTAAGAGAACCAATAGTACCAGAATCGATATAAAAATGATCTTTTTCGGATTTAATTTCAAAAATAATATAGGTATCCGGAAAATAGGGGGCACTACTTGTGTCATAAGACGAATCTTCTTTTTGGTAATTTTCGCCAATCAGGTTTATTCTTCTTAAAGTATTCCCTTCAATTACCTGCATATTTGGATAAAACCGGGAGAAACTAAATGCCCGTACCTTTTTTAAGTTCAGTTTTTTAAAGGCATAATTATAAAGTTCAATTTCATTTCCTTTATAGGCTGCTATAAAATAACTGTTACTTTTTATAGAGTCAAAAGATGCCTTTACCACTGTTTCGTTGTAAAGGTTTTTAATCTGTAGTTTTTTGTTTCTTAAAGTATCTGTTCTGTAAAAATCGTCATTAAGGTTTAGGTCATTTCTAACCAGCTGCATGTCTATGGCTTTAAGGTTTTTACACGGTACAGTTTCATAATTAGTAAAAGAATCATTCAGGCTGCTTTGATCAAATAAAAAACGAATATTCTTTTTTGTGGGGATAATAAAACCCTTTGCATGATACATGATTTTTTTGCCGGCTCCAAAATCTAAAATACAATAATGCAGTATATACTCATTGGTTTGACGCCTTAACGAATCATCTAATACACTCACAGCAAAGAAGTTTTTATTGTATTTGTAAATCTGGTAGTTATCATCGTCAAGATTGTTTTTAGTGATAAATTTTCGATTATCCAGATTTTCAAAGTCAGATGCGGTAATTTCGGAAGCTGAAACGGTTGCGGTTTCTTTTTTTACTTCTTCGATCTCTTTTGTGGTTGTTTTTTTTAATTCATACTGAAAACCAAGAGCCATTTTTTCATAATCATCAGCATCCTGAAGCTGTAAACGAAAATAGCTGCTGTCTTTTTTTATAAAGACCCCTTTATCAGCATTAATAAACTGCAGCTGGCCTTCTTTAATTTTAAATACCTTTTGTGCAAAACCTGCTTCAGCTATCAAAACTAAAAGGAGCATTATTTTTTTAGCGTAATTTATATTCATAGAATCATTTGGTTTTAGCCGGGAAAATGGATTACAACAGCGATAAAACTGCATTTGTTTCTTTTTATAATGAGAACACTTTAATACAAAAGGTTGGGAAGCTAAAAAAAAATCGCTAAAAAAATGATTCACTAACAGCTTTATGAAGTTTTGCTATACAAACTCATCATACAAATGCCGGAATAGTTAAATTAAAAAGATCTTTATTTCTCTACTCTTTTGAAATCTAAATCCTGAAAATCAAAACTAAAATCGATGTTTGGAGAAATACCTTTCATTTTAACAGATTGGGCTTTACCCGTTTCGTCTAGTGAAAACAAAACAAAAGCATCACAATTCATGGCCTGATATTCCCATTTTACGGCAAAGGTGTTGGCATTGTAAAAAGCCATTGGACCGTTTAGTTTTGGCGAACGAAGACATTTGATCCACAATTGTTTGTTGTTTAAAAATACTTCTGCTTTTCCAAACCAGGGATCTTCATAAATACCAATAAAATCCTCGTTTTTTATTTTAGTGTTTTTTGCAGAAGCAGCTTTTTTCCAGACACTTTTGGTTACATCATCACTTTCCGTTTGATCTTCGTTCAGCCATTGGGCTACTTTATCTGTCCAGCCAAAATCATCCAGACCTAAATAACTGTCCTCAATAGTATTGGATACCGCAGTAAAAAGACCGCCGCCGCCATTTTCAGTATTCGTCAGAATAACAATTCCCAGGTTTAGATCAGGAAATAACGTTACTTTAGATAACATTCCCGGCAGACCGCCTGTATGTTCTACCTTAAGATTTCCTTTTGAATCTGATATAAACCATCCTAAACCGTAACCATTAAAATGAGAATTGTATCTCGGATCAGCATCTGTACGCATAATGGTATGTAAACGCCACATTTCGTCATGATTTTTTAAAGAGAACAAAGCCGATTTTTGATCTTCGCCATATTTGCCTTTATTTAATCGTACCATCATCCATTTTGCCATGTCGGCAGCGTTGGAGTAAATACCTCCTGCGGCACTTGCTATGCCTATATCATAAGCTTCAATTGTTTTGATGGTTCCGGATACGGAAGAATGCGGTACGGCAAGATTTGTTTTGTCTTTCAGCAGATTTCCAACAAAAGTATGGTTCATCTGTAAAGGCGTTATAATTCTTTGTTGTACAAATTGCTCATAAGACATTCCGCTGACTTTTGCGATTATTTCCCCGGCAATTATATAAAGTAAATTATCATAGTCAAACTTAGTTCTAAAGGCAGAAACAGGTTTAAAATGCTGAAAACTTTTGGTTACATCCCGTATTGTAAAGTTGGATCCGTCGGGAAAAAACATCAAATCACCAACACCTAATCCAAGTCCGCTGCGATGCGTTACTAAATCCTGAATATTAAAATTTTCTGTAACATAATCGTTATACATTTTAAATTCAGGCAGGTAATTTTTAACCTTATCCGTCCATTTCAATTTACCTTCGTCTTCTAAAATCGATAAAGCAGCTGTTGTAAAAGCTTTACTATTGGATGCAATTTGAAAATTGGTGTATTCGTCTACTGCTTTTTTGGTTTCGACAGAAGTAACTCCGTAACCTTTCGAGTGAATTATTTTTCCATCTTTAACCACCGCAATGGATGCTCCGGCAACTTTAAATCTTTGCAGCGTATTTAGCATTAAGGAATCAATTTTTGCAGAGGATAACTGAGCAAATGATGCCGAAGATGCAAAACAAATAAAAAGTAATAAAGCGAAACGAATTCTCATTTTTTTCATATTAATTTCATTTTTGGAGGTATATAAAAAACAATTCAAAAGAGTATTACAATTTTTAAATTATAAGCTGAAAGGGTATTTAGTGATGACGAATATAAGAAATATCTTTAATCTATTGTCAAATTAAAGAAGCCTGAGAAACTATGATTAATGTTGGCGTTTCAAAAAGAAAAAATCCTTATTCAATAAATGAAGAAGGATTTTTATTTTATTACGTTTTAGAAAAAGAAGTAACCAACGGATACCTGAAATACGCTGTTTTTATTTTTAATTGAAGAACCCTCTACATTATTAATGTCAGTTAGTCCCAGATTGTATCTGACCCCAAAATTAAGTCCGTTTTCAAGTTTGTAGCCTATACCAAAATTAACACCAAAATCGACAGTATTAAACGAATCTTTTACATCTGTTTTTTCATTTTTAGCCGAAACTAAAAAGCCTATCTGCGGTCCTGCTTCAAGACTCAATCCTTTTGTTACATAATATTTTCCCATTAAAGGAATGTTCAGATAATTTAAGGCAACTATATCATTATTGAAACTATAACCCTGGCGGGAGTACATTATTTCGGGTTGAAAAGAAAACTTTTCGGACAATGGAATTTCTGACATAACACCAATATTATACGATGTTACAAAATCAGCATTTTCGGTATTATCTTCACTGATAGTTGCAAAGTTTAAACCCGCTTTAGCTCCAAATTTAATTTTTTGGGCATTTACATTCATAAATCCTAAAACTGTAAAAACAGTTAATACTAAAATTTTTTTCATAAAAAAGTGATTTGAATTATTTGGCACCAAAATTCAAAAAAGCAAAATTAGCAGAGGTTTCAAAACCTTAAAATTGGATAAAATGGGACTTATTTGCTGGTGTTTTTATATTCATTCGGCGTAAGGCCGGTAACTTTTTTAAAAGCTTTATAAAAAGTTGTTTTAGAAGTAAAACCAGATTCCAGGCCCATTGCGAGCAGATTATAGTTTTTGAATTCCGGATTTGAGATCATTTCCTTAACCGCTTCAACCCGGTATTGGTTAATGTAATTGGCAAAGTTGTCTCCTGTTATGGTATTTATAATTTGCGAAAGATATCCAGCACTTATACCAAGCTGTTCGGCCACTTTTTCTCTGTTTAATGTACTGTCAGTATAGATGTGCTGCTCTTTGCAAAGAAGTTCCAGTTTTTGAAAATAAAGATTATCTGCCGTTATCGATTCCCGATATTCTTCAGTGGTATTCTCTTCTATAATTTGTAAATGGGCAGACGAAACAGCCAAATCGTTGTTTAGAAAATTGAAAATAGCTTCTTTGTTTTTAGCCAGTTTGTATTTGTAAATACCAATATAAGCTGTCCAGTGTATTAAAAATGTTGCGGCTAAACCCAGAACGCTCATGATGGAAGAAACATCTGATTGGAAAAACCAGCCAACCATATAGGTAGTTAACCAAAAAACTAACAGCATATAGAGGAAAGTTAATAAAGTAAGCACCCATTTTTTCTCTTGAGGATCCTTTAAATGTCTTATCATAAAATAGGAGTAAAGAGGCAGAAACAAGACGATGGTTACAGCCAATAAAAACTGAACCATTCTAAGGATATTAATTAGGTACGTGAAAGACTCAGGAATTTTATAAACTCCTGCTTTAATGTCAAGATATACGGCAATAGTAAGAATACTGTTATAGACAAATGGAATGTAATACAAATACGTTTTTTGTCTGTTTTTTACGGTATCATCAATGCGGTTTATAATAAACTGAAATGTAAAAACAGGTAATAGAAATATCCAGTCGAAAGCATCTAAAAAACATACTAGAGGATAAGATTTAAACACATCCTGAAGTTCAAAAACATAATTTAGTAAAACGATGGAAAGTGTAAAAAGTAAGTACGCTAGATATTTATTCGATTTACTATTGAATAAAGAGGACTTTAAAATAAGGAAGCCTAAGACTATTCCCTGAAAAATAGCAATATTTAAAAGTGTCGTATAAATCAAGTTATAGTATGGGATTTGGTTTTAAAATTTGGCTGCAGGTTATTTGAAACAATTTTGTTAATAAGCATTTATTAAAACATAGTTTATTTCATACGAATTGATAAGACGAATTTATAGTAATGCAGATGACTTTCTAAATGGATTAAGAAATGATTAACTAAAATAATGAAAGAACTGCAGTTTCATAATTTGCAATTCGGGATCCTATTAATTGTCTTTTTATTTAGTTTTAATTGTATTTCCTTTAACATAAAATGAAATGAATTAAGTATAGTTTCGTCAAATAAAATGTAGGTAATAGACTAAAAATAATTTTGTACTGGAAGCATTATGGCATCAGTATATTAAAACAACAGATATATAGATTGATCTTTACAATATTTTTTAATACAGCCATTTTTCAGGGAATAGTTTTAGGAGCCATTATCTTAAAATCACCATTATTTAAGAGCAAGGCCAATAAATATCTGGCATATGCCATATTTACACTTTCTATTCTTATTGCCAATCTCATTTTTGAGATAATTGATCTTTACAGCAGCATGCCTTTCCTGCGCTTTCTTGATGATGTCGAATGGGCATTTCTTTTTCCTGTTTTAATTTTTATGTTTGTTATACATCAGGTAAATCATCCCGTCAGGAATTCCACAAAGATCCGCTGGCTGTTTGTCCCATTTTTTTATTCAGCTCTTTCAAATGTCTTTTATGATTGTGATGCTGTTGCACATATTTTTACAATTCCGGTTTTCCTTAAAACCTTTTTAGAAACTTTAGGGAATTTTGATTTTTATATTATTCTGGCATTTATGCCTTTTATGGCGGTCTGTACTTTTCGTTTCATTAAATTTTCAAAAGATAAACAGGAAAAGAAATGGATCACTTTTTTATGGTTTTTGGTTTATGTATTGATGCTGTCCTGGATAACGGCCATTTTGATAACACTATTTTTCGAATATGATGTTTCGTTTGTTATGCGGATTCTGGCGCTGTTTGCCACGTTTTTAATTCATTGCACAGCTTATTACGGTGTCTTCAGGTACAGGCTCGCCGACAATAAAGCAGGAATTGATGAACTATTGAAGAAAATGACTTTATTGGATCACGAAGCATCTATCGAAGAAGTAATCTTTAATAGAGGAAATGATGCAGCTGCTTTGGATCTTTTTACGAAAGACAATCCTTATTTTAAGAGACTGGAACTTCTTTGTAAAGAACACCAGATCTATACAGACAGTAATCTAAACAGAGAAAAAGTAGCAGAGCAGCTTGGCATAAGTCCGGGATATGTTTCGCAGCTTATTAATGCGATTACGGGAGATAACTTTGCTAATTATATAAATAACTATCGGGTTGAAGCAGTTAAGGAAATGATTCTCGATTCAGATTATGAAAACTACAGTTTGCTGGCAATAGGTTTAGAATCCGGATTTACTTCAAAGACCACATTTCACAATGCCTTCAAAAAATCGACGGGAATGACTCCAAACAGTTTTCGGAATACCAATAAATAAGTTCGGATTTAGTTATTTATTTGATAATAAATTAGTTAATTTTCAGTCTTGATTACGGAAACCGATTGTCAGAAACGAACAAAAAAATCATGAAGAAAGAATTTCCGACTATAAAAACCGAAAGACTTTTACTGCGGCAATTTGCAGATAGTGATCTTGAAAATGTTTTTAAAGGACTTTCAAATCCTGAAGTCATTAAATATTATGGAGTGAATTTTCAAACATTGGAAGCAACAAAAGAACAAATGCTTTTTTTTACTGACCTTGAAAAGGATGATACAGGAATTTGGTTTGCCATTTGCTCTGCTGATAATAAAATATTCTACGGAGCGGGCGGATTAAATAATTTAAGTAAAGAACATAAAAAAGCAGAAATCGGTTTTTGGTTAATTCCGGATTTTTGGGGACATGGAATTATGAAAGAAGCGATGCCGTTAATTTGTAATTATGGCTTTGACCATTTAGAACTTAACAGAATTGAAGGATTTGTTGAGTCGGAAAATAAGAATTGTAAAAACGCAATGGCTAAACTTGACTTTCGGTACGAAGGAACTATGAAAGACTGTGAAATTAAAAATGGCAGGTTTATAAGTCTTGCTATTTATGCTAAAGTAAAAGGTGATTTAATAAAGTCTGCGTAAGAAATAATTAAAAAGCTCCGGAGAAATCTGGAGCTTCTGTTTTAATAGAAGAACATTTGAATAAATATAACCCGTTGGATGTAATTATTTTAAACACATAGAAACATAGTATATTGAAAGTCTAAAAAAGGCGTTTCACTAATTTAAATGCACATAGTTTGGCTATGTGTGGAAACTTGTTTCTTTTTGATCTCTTTTTTCGGCACAAAAATCTATGTTTCTATTTGTTAAAGTTTATTTTTTTAATTTCACCCAACGAGTTAATATATTTTTATAAATGAGTTATTTACTGATTAATTTTTCAAGCCTTGCCATCATTTCCTCTTTCTCTTTCAGCATGCGCTCATATAAGGCAATTTTTTCGTCATGCAGTTTTAAAACCTCTTGAATAGGATTAAATACTGGATGTAAATTAATTGCTGAAGCGCCATCTTTAAAATCTGAAAAGGTATTAGAAATAATATTTACCGCCTGTTCTTCATCAAAATTCTGAAAAGCTTCAACAGGAATTTTCAATATTGAAGAGATTTGTTTAAGTATTGTATCTTCAATTACCTCTTTCTGCTCCAGCAGGGAAATTTTTTTCTGGCTCCAGTCTTCACCCAGATCATAAGCCAGTGCTTCCTGCTTGATGTTAAGCATTTCTCTAAAACGTTTTACGTTTCTTCCCTGATGAATTTTCTGTTCCATAATGAATATTATTTTCTGAAGGTTCAAAGATAAAGCTATCCCGACTAAAAAGTCTGAATTTCAAAGATAAAAAAACATCTCATACAATAGTTTTTTTGTCAGATATTATGCTCAAATTTTGTTTTTTTTCTTTTTATAATGAATTGAAGTGTATTTAGTTTTTATTGTCTAATGTAAAACGGAGTGATGATTTTGCGGGATTTTCCAAGTTCTAATGTAATGTATTGAAAGAGTAGTTAATGGTTATAAAATCAGGTAATTACACATGTTGAACTTCTTTGGTAAATCATCATGAAAAAATAATTTGTAATAAAATTATTGTTTATATATTTGATGCAAGCCACTATTTAATAGCAATAATCCGGTCCTTTAATTATGTAATCACTGTTTTTAGAGCGGCCGTAAACAAGCTGCAGGTTATGCTGAAGACAATATTGATTCAATACTATAAAAAGCTTATGAAAAAAATGGTATGCCTGTTTTTATTTCTGAACCAGACAGGTTTTTATGTTTTTGCACAGGAACAAAATAACAAGATTGACACACTGATTCAATCTTATGCTGATTTCAGCCAGTTTAGCGGCAATGTGCTTATTGCTAAAAACAATGAAGTTATTTTTGAAAAAAGTTACGGAGTGGCTGACAGAGAATTTGATATTCCAAATTCAGGACATACAAAGTTTCGTATTGCTTCATTGACTAAACAATTTACGGCAGTGTTAATTCTGCAGCTCGCAGAATCAGGAAAGCTTAATTTAAATGCACCTGTCAGCCAGTATTTACCTTATTTCAACAAAGAAACCGGAGACCGCATTACAATACATCAGTTACTATCGCATACATCAGGACTGCCCGAATATACAGAACGTGAGGATTTCTTTTCTAACATCAGTAAACATTTCTATACACATAGAGAGTTTATTGAGAAATTTTGCAGTGACAGTCTTTTATCGCCGCCCGGAACCGAATATAAATACTCAAACACTGGCTACTATATTCTGGGAGCCATTATCGAAGAAATTACTAAAAGCAGTTATGAAAAAGTGTTACAAAAAAACATTTTAGATGTTGCCAAAATGAAAAACACGGGTGTCGAAAATGATTTGGCCATTATTAAAGAAAAAGCAGAGGGATATAATTTCAATTCCGGTTTTTATCTGAATGCAGAATATATAGATATGTTATCGACTATTTTTTCGGCGGGTGCTGTTTACTCTACAACAGCTGATTTGCTCTTATGGGATAAAGCCTTATATTCAGACAAATTACTCACCAAAAAAAGCCGGGAATTAATGTTTACACCGGTTTTGTCCAACTATGGTTATGGAGTTGGAGTAACCAAATTTTTTGTTCCCGACCTAAACAAAGAAATGCACTTTATTTTTCATCAGGGGGCAATTAATGGGTTTCGTTCCATGATGACACACATTGTTAATGAAAATACCCTTATAATCCTGCTTTGTAACAACTTTGACACTGACCTGAATCCAATTAATAATGCTGTATTTTCAATTCTTCACAATCAGTCATATGTTATTCCAGGCAAATAGAAATAAGGATTTAGATGACCTCTATTTTGTATTCACCACTTTTGGAGTAATGCATGATTTTAAGAAGACTCACTAGCGATAGCGGAGAGTCTGCAATTTTCGAAGTTTGTCTTTATTTGTAAAAAATAAAGACGAAGCAAACAGCCATCTCCTTAAAAATAGTATTTTAGTCAGATAAAGTATTTAATAGTTCATCCAAAAAGTCTCGCTTTCCGAAAAGTGTATTATGAAAAGCTGTGCGAATGTCTCTGACTTCGCATCCGCAATCTGAATCAGGCTTAAGTAAATCTAACATAAAACAAAAAAGCTTCAGAGAAATCTGAAGCTTTACTTAGTAGCCCTAACGGGAGAATTTTCGAACCATTTTGCGGATGACTTAAAAAGAATAAATATTATTTTATATTAATTTCCATGTTTAAATTTGATCTTAGTCATTTATAATATTGAGTTAATGGAATCCAAGTATGTTTATTTAGTTCTTATTTTTATTCTCAGAAAATATAACTAATTAGAGTTTAAACAAGAATTAGGTTGACATAACGTTTTATAGTATTTAAATTGCGCTCATATATGTATTAAAGATGAAAAAGATTATTTACACATTATTTGCAATTTTTAGCTTATCAATGTTTGGGCAAACTGAAAACTTTAAAAAAGACTTTAGAGTAGATTTATTAACTATAGAAAAAAAAACAAAAGACACCTTAATTGGAACATTTACTGAAGTATATTCTGGAAATAAAAGAATTCAAGTGAAATGTTGTTCTGATTTTGATGGAATTGACATTTTTTATTTGAACCCTCAAGACATTGTTAATAATACTATTTATATGAAATTTTATGCCCGAAAATGCAAACCATATGAAAAGAAGTTTATAATTAAAAGTGACTTAAAAACAACAATTTATCTTAAATACGGAAAAACAGATTATAATACTAAAATAGATGATTTTCTAATGATGTTTAAAAAGTTAAATATAGAAATGGACACTTTTAAATGTGGAATAGCTGATTAACTTATAATGTTAAAATAATTCAGAAGAAATTTATAAAACTTAAAAAATATTGCCCATAATGGTTACATCTCTTAACAGCCGTTTGGCGAAATTTAGGATTTAGGCTTAATGGAAAGTTGGTTTTGTATTTGAACGATTTGGCAAATCCGAAGAATGGGGTTTAATTTAGTCTCAAATCCGCTGTAGTACCAGAACGTTATGCACAATCTCACACTAAATAGCCTTGCGGGATTCGAACCAATTTTCCTTGGAAACACTGATGATTTGTATTTTTTTGAAATTAAACAAGATTTTTCGAACCACAAAAAAGCCTGATAAATCTAGATCAATCAGGCTTTAGTTTTTTTAGTAGCGAGCACAGGACTCGAACCTGTGTCTGCCACGGCGGATAAGAGCCCGACGAGCTAAATTTTAGAAATAAGTTTTTTAATGAATTCTCTTCCTGTTCCAGTTTTTAGATATTTTTCTCTTTTCATAGCTTCAGATTTTGAATTAAAAAACTCAACATAGATTACTGTCCAAGGTCTGTATTTTGGAGTATATCCTTTTGTTTCGAGAAAATTATGAGATTTAAATCTTTCAATTAGGTTAGAGGTAAAACCGGTATAAGTTTTTTGGAACTTTTTAGAGTAGAGGACGTAAACAACAAATTCTTCCATACTACAAAATATTATAAAATAAAAAAAACACCAGCTTTTTCAAGTGGTGTTTTACTCGTAGCGGGAAGCATTCAAATATCTAACCGATTTGTAAATGATTTTAATAAAACTTTATTTGCATGAATGATGGTAAATATTCTTAAATTCGTTTAAAGAAAAGGCAATAAAGATCTGAACAGAAGTTTACGAAAGGGTTTTAATTTCGGAAAGCAACAGAAGTAAAAAAAATCTTAAATTATAAAAAATCTAAATTACGCCCCAATAAATACTATGTATGACTATCTTGAAAAAAATTGCAACATGTCTAATTGGTTTGACATGGTATATCTTGAATATAAATTGAAAAATTTGAAAAGTTCTATCAAATTCATGAAACAAAGTACTTATGAATTTAACATAGAAACACAATTATTCGAGTTAAAAGAAACTGGAGATAATTTTTCTTTTGAGTTTAATAGGGAAAAGGAAATTATAAGGGAAGTGAGAGGCCTAGACATCTATGAAATAAAATTTAAGAATTTTAAAGAAGAAAAAATATTTTCTCAGGAATATTTTTCGACTAATACAATTGAATTGTTTGAATATGATGAAGAAACGGGTTTGGCTAATAAATATATAAAAATTAAAGATGGTGTAAAGACCGAAGAGGAACTGAAAATTGATATATTAAAAAATGGTTCAATAATTCATTCAAATAAAAGTTTTGAAGTTCATTATAATATTGATGGAAATAGAAAAATTCTAGAAAAAGATAGAAATAGCGATTTAGAATTTGTTTACGATTACTCGGGTTATGGAAAAAAAGGATATTTCACTAAAACACAACGCATCAGAGATGAGATTGGTGTTGTAGAAAAATATGGTAATAAAAGTGATTTTTTGATAGAGAGGATATTGTATAGAGATAACATTATTTCGAGTAAAAAGATGTTGTTTTTTAATGAGACTGATAAACTTGTTCAACTCCTAACTTTTTTTGATGATGATTCATTCGAAAATCATTATTATTTCTATAATGACAAAGATTTATTGATTGAAGACAAAATTTCTCTTCCAAATGGATATATGGGTACACATCATTTATATGAATATGATGCACATGATAATCTTACTAAAACAACTGATAGGACATATGAATATAAATATGATGAACAGGGAAACTGGATAGAGAGAATAGAAAATTACAGAAATGAAGTATACCAAAAAACGACTAGAGAATTTACTTATTTTCCGAGGGGTCTTCATTTAGTTTAACTTCTTAATTTTTTGATAGAAAACGAAAAGAGCGATGTCTTCTAATTAAAACTAATGCTGTGCGGACGGATCTGACTTCGCCCCAAAATTTATGATACAAAAAAAGCTCCAGATTTCTCTGAAGCTTTTATCGTTGTAGCGGGAACAGGACTCGAACCTGTGTCCGCCGCGGCGGATAAGAGCCCGACGAGCTAAATTTTAGAAATAAGTCTTTTAATGAATTCTCTTCCTGTTCCAGTTTTTAGATATTTTTCTCTTTTCATAGCTTCAGATTTTGAATTAAAAAACTCAACATAGATTACTGTCCAAGGTCTGTATTTTGGAGTATATCCTTTTGTTTCGAGAAAATTATGAGATTTAAATCTTTCAATTAGGTTAGAGGTAAAACCGGTATAAGTTTTTTGGAACTTTTCAGAGTAGAGGACGTAAACAACAAATTCTTCCATACTACAAAATATTATAAAATAAAAAAAACACCAGCTTTTTCAAGTGGTGTTTTACTTAGTAGCGGGAACAGGACTCGAACCTGTGACCTTCGGGTTATGAGCCCGACGAGCTGCCTACTGCTCTATCCCGCGATGTTTCGGGTGCAAAGATAAGCACTAAATACGGTTATGCCAAAAAAATACTGAAATATTTTTCTGAGCCTTATTTTGTTTTAATTTGTTGTGGTTGAGTGTTTTGTGTTTTGTTTTGTTTGTCAGGTCAAATTTTGTACTCCAATAATTCTTTATACGGATTGTTTTTTAAACCTAATAAATGTCCAAAAGCGGGTTCGGTTTTATAACCATTTTGTTTCAGTCTGATGATTTCGAGACGAAACTTTTCTCCTTTTGATTCCAGAATCCGGTGTTCGATGATCATATGCCGATAAGCGTTCTGCTGCTGTGTGGGGATGTTCTGCCCGAAAATTTCTATTTCGAAACCGGCTGTTTTAAAACCGGCAATTACAGATTCCTGTTCATCAATAGAAACTTCTTCAATTTTAAATTCATTTTGGTTTCCAAAAAAGGCTTTTAGTTGGTTAATGAAAGCTGTTTTGTCTTTCCAATAACAGATGACATCCAGATCGCTGTTTTCGATATCAATATTGATGGGAATGGTACCCGCCAGAACAGGATCAAATTCAGACAGAAGTTCAAAGATCTTGTTTTGAACTAAAGTTTCATAAGCCCGGACTTGTTTTGGGTTCCCGTTTTTTAAATAGTTCAGATTGGTAAAATCAGTCATTTACTCCTTATAGTTTTTAGTTTCATCAATTTCCTGCTGCAGTCTTTTGTTGATGTTGATTTTGGCATTGGTAAACACAAAAATTGTGGTGCCGTATTCCCGTGCGTATTTATTGTTGATTTGTCCGGCAATAAAAGCCGATTCAAAAAACGGACTGGTTTCTTTCAGTTCGGTATCGTTTTTGTCATATTCTTTTACCCGGATGAGGTTTTTATAATACACATTCAGGTTGAACCAGTTTACATAATCGGCATTGAAAGAAACGGCTTTAATGCCTTTTTTAGTATAATAATTAATGGCTCCGGCTTGTCCGTAATTATCGCAGAGCACTAAAGTATTTTCAGATTTAGGAAACAAGGCATAAACCGAATCGGTTTTACGTGCCAGTTCACTCCAGCCCAGCATGTCGGCAAAATCCTGCGATAGATCGTGTTCTTTTCCGTCTTCCCAGCGATGGGTTTCAAGCTTTTCGGCTACCAGTTGTTCCGGACTTTTATTAGGGAAAGCCATATAATACATTGGGATAAAAAAGAGTAACGGAAGGGCTATAAATACAAGTTTTAAATATCGTTTCCATCCTCTCTGTAAAACATCAGACAGAAAAACAGCGCCAAAAGCAATGTAAATTGGATAAAGGCCAATAGCATAATACGCTTTGGCTTTGAAATATAAGAAGACAATCAGCGTAAAAACGATAGAAGTAAAAAAGAACCTGAATTTTTCAAAAGGTTTGTAAAACAACAAGGCGTAAAAAGAAGAAAGAATAACCAAAAAAGCGCCTATGAAAAACAAAATCTGTTCTTTTAGGAAATCAGCACGATTTACATTTACGAGCTGTGTTTCTGCCAGTTCTTTCATATGATGAACAATCGGGAACTGATTGTTATACTGCCACAAGAGGTTGGGGAAAATCAATAGTAATCCTGACAAGAGGGCAAAGTATAGTCTTTTCTCAGCGAATATTTTTCTTTGTTCAGAAAGCAATAAAGCGGGAGTGAGGCCGATTAAAAGGAAAAGAATATTGTATTTGTTTAAAAAACCAAAGGCAAAGATAACGGAAGCGATAAAAAGCCATTTTGGTTTTTGGCTTAAAACGTACTGAATAAGTACGTAATAAAAAGCGGTCCAGCTCAAAACATCAAAAGAATTGGGCTGATATAACATATTGATTCTTAGTAATGCCGAAAACAATACACAGAGTGCTCCCAAAATCAGTGCATACAGATTTCCCTTTAAAAGTTCGATGGTTTTCCAGACGATTAAAAGTGTGAGAGCGCCAAAAAGGGCAGGAAAGAACTTCACCCAGAAAACCGTATTGCCCAGTAGTAAAATAATAGAAGAAAACCAGGAAGTAACCGGAGGAACCGACAGATAACCCCAGGCAGGGTGATGCGCCTGATCGAGATGCAGGTATTCATCACGCTGTAAATCATATTCGGGACTTATAAGAACGTACTGCAGTATAAATTTCAGGAGGATAAACCCAATCAGGATCAGTGTTTTTTTGGTCATGAGTTTTTGGTTTTACAGATAAACAGTTTGGTATCGGCTTTATAAAGCTGTAACGAATATAGGGTTTATTTTGATTATTGGCGTAAAATAAAAAAGCTCCGGAAAAATCCAGAGCCTTAATTTGTTTTTATTCTTCGATGGTTTCAAATTCCATATGGTCTATAATTTCTTCATCGGCTTTTACCGGTTTTGAAGCTTTCAGGGCATTAAATTTTTCCAGTCTTTCGGTTTCTTCCTCGTCACCGCTGAAATAAGGGAAAACGTCCATGATAGGCGATTCAGAAATAGCCGGAATTGAATATTCGCCCATAGTGTTTTTCATAACATGCAGGGTATTATCAAAAGCTTCTCTTACATCGTTTGCCTGAACAAGCATGTACATATTCGATTTTCTCTCTTTTCCGCTTTCTTCATCATAAGCAATTAAAGAAACTTTGGATTTAAACCAGCGGTCGGCATTTTCAAAAGGATGAATCTCGGCATAATTAGCGACTTTTATATTGGTGATTTTAAATTCTTCACTAATATAGGCTGCCATCTCTTCATTAATTCTTTTTTCGGCTTCTGTATAAGATATTGCGTCTACCAAATAAGGTTCTGTTAAAACTTTTTGGCCTCCGGTTTCATCAGTTTTTCTATACTTTACTTTGCATTCGTACCAAATTGCACTCATTTTTCTAATTTTTTAAAGGATGTCAAAGATAGATTTTGCGGTTAAATTATACCCGTAATTTTTGAAATAAATATTCACAATTTAAAACCAAATTCAATAAACAACTGACTGCTTTATGGTTATGAAATAATTCCTTTAATTTTAAATATAACTCCAAAAATATCTAACTTTTTATTAACTGTTAAACAAAAATGAGTTGGTACTCTGAATAGTTTCTTTAAAATGGGAAACAACAATTTATTGAGATTATATAAAAGTGTGTATACCGCCAAGAAATAAGAGAATTAAATAACATTAGAAAAAAAATCAAAGTGTTAATAAAAATGAAAAACTTAAAATGATTTTTGTAGGAAAATAAAAATTAAAAAATAATCTTTGTTTATCTTATAACAGAATGTTAAAATTATAAACAGGATTTTTAATTATCAGCCATTATTATGCAATTAACCCCCACTTTCGATTCACTCTTTCCGACCAGCTTAGAAGGTCAAAATTCTTCACAAGAGATTAAGAACACTCATTATTAGTGCACTCAAAGCATAGAAGGAAAATAATAACATATTTTTTCCAACGCACTAATTTCTACTTAAAAAATAACTAAACCTAATTGTTTTTTATCCAAAAACATTCATTACTACTATGAAGAAAACTCTATCTTTTTTTTTCTTATTTGTTTTAACAATAAGCTATAGTCAGGAGCAGCCCACAATTACACCTTTAAACCCCAATCAGGCTGAAATAAGTAAATACGCATCAATGCCTACTGGTACATTTACCGGTATTCCTCAAATAAGTATTCCGTTGTACAATATTGAAACAACTGAGTTAAACCTGCCTCTGGTATTAAGCTATCATGCAGGTGGAAACAAGGTAGACGCCCTCGCATCTGATGTTGGTTTGGGCTGGTCTTTACAAACTATTCCTTCCATTACCCGAAGTATTAATGGTATTGAAGACGAACATGCACAGGGATTTTTCAACAATTGGAATTACGCATGGGGTGCGGGTGAAACATTTTTAGATTATTATCAAACTAATTTTGATTCTTATCCAGCAAAAATGTTTAGAGCATTTGCATACAACAATCCATATACTACCGATTTAGGCCCAGACGTTTTCTATTACAGCCTGCCTGGTGAAAGCGGCAGATTCATGTATGATCGATCGTCGAATCAATTTATAACTTTTCCCAAATCCAATGTTAAGATAATTAAAATACAGAATGGTTTTAGCAGTGAATCCCTCAGTTTTAAAATAATAGCAACTGATGGGACCATTTTTATTTTTGATGTCCATGAAAAGGGATTGGAAATATTTAACCAAAATGCCAGCAGGGAAATCACCACATCCTGGAAGCCTTCAGTGATGATGTCGGCAAATCAAAAAGAGTCGATAACTTTTGAATACAATGATGAAAATTATGATAATCCTGTTGTTGTTCCTGAAACGAGAACGTTTAGTAATGTGTCTAATTCAGGATCAGGAACTTCTTACCAAGAAACTCCGAGTTCTTCACCTTGGAAGCAGTTTGTAAAACATAACTTAAAAGTAATTTCTAAAATTAATTTTAAAAATGGGTATGTTTTATTTAACAAAAATTCAAACGTGAGAGAAGATTTATCTGTTAAAGGCCTTAATAATATAACTTTAAATCCTGTAGGCTACAGTTTAAATAATCTGAAAATATTTAATAAGAATGACCTTCTGATAAAACAGTTTGATTTTAAATATAAGTACATTTCCAATTCATCGGGTACGGCGGCTAAACCAGAGGAAAAATGGATGTTGTTGACTTCTGTTGAGGAAAAACCAAACACCCAGAACGGTAAGGCCCTGGTCCACTATTTTTCTTATAATGAGAATAATATTCCTTCTTCCAGAATGAGTTACGGAAAGGATTATTGGGGCTTGTACAATGGAGCGGAAAACAACGAAAGACTTGTTTCCGCAGGTGTTTTTACAGGAGGTAATTATGATGGAGCCAACAGGGATGTTAATCCATATCTTTCTACATTCGCTATTTTGAAAGAGATCAGGTATCCGACCGGCGGGAGCACCGAATATGATTTTGAAAATAATATGATCGATTTTGACAGCAGTTATCTTCCTTCAACATTTAGCAAGGATGAAAACAGTAATGCATGCGTCGGGGGGTTAAGGATAAAAGAGGTCAGGAATTACAGTGATGCCGTTTCCTTACCCATTACAAGGTTAAAATATAAATACACAAAGAGTTATGCTTCTAAAAAATCTTCAGGATTATTATTTAACGATAACTTTTTTCCTGAAATACCAGAAAGTGTAGAAAATTTAGTTGCGACTTTAAAGTGGCATGGATATGATTTTTTTCTTCAAAATGCCCCAGCTCCATATGTTTATCTTGATGTGGTTATTAAATCTAATCCAACGGTGCAAGGTGTTGATTTTAGCCAAACTAATGCTATTGGTTATGAAAATGTAATTGTAGAAAGGGATAGTCTTGGAGTTACTTCAGGATATACGGAGTACAAATACTCAGTCACTCAGAATGTATATTCACAGCAACATCATCAGTCAGGTAATACTTTGAAAATGGTTGCGTTTAATCAAGGAGAAGCTGATTGGGGGAACCTATTACAGACAAAAATTTACAGGAAAAAGGCCAATGATCATGTTTTAGTTCAGAAAAAAAATAATCTGTACGATGATGGCTCTGGTTTGGGTGGAGTTTTATTTACAGAATTTAGAAAAAAAATAGTCAATAAATTGACCTTTTTAAATGAAAATTTTGATCCAGTTCCAGCAGATGTAATTTATAATCGCGTTAATGGTTATTATTATTCTGCATATGGAAATTTCGACGATATTGCAAATGATAGAATATATACCAAAGATGAATATACGGTTTATGCTGTAAATACATTTAAAAAGAATTTATCAAGCGAGGAAACCGTAGATTTTTTCAATAATGATTCTATATCAGTAAAGACTAATTATTTTTATAATAATTACAATCAATTAATAAGAAAGAAAAGTAAAAACAGTTCAGGAAAACTGCAGTCGGTTGTTACAAAACATCCGCTGGATATCGATATTAATGCTGCATCGCAGGCTGAACTGGCTCTAATAGACAGAAATGTGATTGATATTCCTATTGAAAGTGCTTCCTATATAGAAAGAAATCCAAACCAGGAAGAGAGACTTTTGCTGTTGAAAACGCAATATAATGTATGGCCTCAAAATCTAGTTCTGCCCAGCGCAGAGCAGAGCTCGAAAGGAACTGATAATTTAGAGAACAGAATTGTTTATAATAATTATGACAGTTATGGCAATGTAGAGGAAGTGTCAAAAGAAAACGGCACACATGTTATTTATCTATGGGGATATAATAAACAGTATCCTATAGCAAAGATTGAAAATGCAGTACGTTCGGCTGTTTTGGCAAATTTATCGGGTCACAATACTTTGGAAGGATATACCGAAAATGATATTGCACAGATTGAAAATTTACGATCATTACTTCCTAATGTGATGATTACTACATATACGTATAAGCCTTTGGTGGGAGTAATTTCAGTTACAGATCCTAAAGGATACAAAGTCAGTTATGAATATGATGATTTCAATCGTTTAAAGACTACAAGGGATAAGGATAATAATATACTTTCCAATACTGAATACAACTATAAGGACATATTACCTCCGCTGGAAATTAAGATCAGCAGTTCTCAAAGCAAAGCTATTGTTGGAGATATGCTGACATTTACTGCAGTTCCGGCTTCAGGATCAGGAAATTATTCATTTAAATGGACAGTAAGTAATAAAAATTTAAATCAAGTGTTTACTACAGCCACAGGATTTTTAAATATTACATCAACTGTGGCTCACGAACCAGGTTTTGTCGTTACTTGTGAAGTAAAAGATATTAACACACAGGACTTCGCCGTTTCTTATCCTGTAAAAGTTGAATTGTTTAAAGGGATGGAAGTGCCAGATATTTTTCAGGAACAAAAAGGAAGAATTTTTAATTTAGGAGAACAGGTTGTGCTTCGAATAAACAGTAATAATATAGTAAATGGTTCCGGGCAGTATGAATATACTTGGGAAAAACAGGTGCAAAATTATAGTATTAATACCTCAACTGCTAGTGCTGTGGCTTATGTCATAGATCAGTACTGTTGTCCTTATTTCAGAGTTGTTTGTAAGGTTAAAGATTTAGTTACGGGGCAAGAGGTGATAAAAGCAATAAACGTCACCGATATCCAATGTCCTTAATAGAATCAATTATTAAATGTTTAAACGAAGAATTCAAGAATAATAAAAGATAAGCGCATAAATTTATTATGAGAAAAATAATTTATCTATTTTTAGTTTTACTGCCTTTTATGGCAATAAGCCAGACCCAGACCGAAAACTATATCAAAACCGTTACCTATAAAATTCCTGTTAGTGTTAAAATAACAGCACCTACAATTTCTCAGGCTGCCCAGACCGTGACTTATTTTGACGGACTGGGAAGACCCGTTCAGAAAATAGACTACCAGCAGTCTAAATCCGGAAAAGATATCATTACCCATATCGAATATGACAGTTTTGGACGTCAGGCAGAAGAATACCTGCCTTTTAAGGCCGAGACCACTACCATGGCTTTTGATGCCGCTGCCAAAACCAAAGTAATGTCCTATTACGGAAGTCCGAATGCTGCTGTAAACGGCAATCCGGCCCTGGAAGCTACAACATATCCTTTCAGCCGAAAAGAATTTGAAGCCTCTCCCCTGAACCGTGTCCTGAAACAGGCCGCACCCGGAAATGACTGGTATTCCGGATCGGGACATGAGATCAAAATGGAGTATCAGACCAATGCAGCCGGCGAGGTAAACCTCTATAAAGCCCAAACCACCTGGAGTACCGCTTTAGGCCTGTATGAAATTGCTTTGCTAAAATCGGGCAGTTACGCTGCAGGCGAACTTTATAAAACCGTTACTTATGATGAAAACACAGCCGCTGCCCCAATTGAAAAAAACGGGTCTGTTGTTGAGTTTAAAGATAAAGAAGGACGCGTGGTGCTTAAAAGAACTTACGGCACTGTAGAGAACGGCACTGTTAACGAAAAACACGATACTTATTATGTTTATGATATTTACGGCAACCTGACTTATGTAATCCCGCCTAAGGCGGTGGACCTTATTGGAAACACCAGCCCTCAGGCCGATGTAACCTCGACAGCTGTTACTGCTTCAGGGGCAGCCCTGCATTTAACGGCTTCCAGCTCCATCAGGCTGCTGCCGGGCTTTCATGCAAAAGCAGGAAGTACTTTTTCGGCTGTAATCGATAATGCGAACCAGACTGCTCTGGAGCAGTTGTGCTATCAGTACAAATACGACTACCGCAACCGTCTGGTGGAGAAAAAGCTGCCGGGAAAACAATGGGAGTTTATCGTATATGATAAACTCGACAGAGTTGTTGCCTCAGGTCCTGCCAATTCTCCTTTTTCAGATCTGACCTCTGCCGGATGGCTGATAACGAAATACGATGCTTTTAACCGTGCAGTCCTAACAGGCTGGAAACCTGCTTCAGGAATAACTTCCGCAGCCAGAAAAACACTGCAGGATGCGGTGTCACTTTTAACTTCTAATAACGAAACCAAAATAGCCGATGCGGTCAATACAACGGTAAACGGGGTAAGTTTCAGATATAACAATGCCGCATGGCCAACAACGGATTATCATGTACTGACAGTAAATTATTTTGACGATTATAATTTCCCTGATGCGCCCGCTATTCCGGCTGCCGTACAGACACAGACGGTATATTACGATACTTCCAGAAAACCAAAAGGACTGCCAACAGGATCCTGGACACGGGTACCAGAAAGCAGCACCTTATACAAAAATGAATTGTCTTATACCTTTTATGATGCCAAAGCAAGGCCGATACGCAGCAGGGTGCAGAACCATTTAGGAGGGTATACTACCACAGACAATCTGTATGATTTCAGGGGTACGGTGCTTCGAACCAATACTTATCACAGAAGGCAGATGAGCGATCCGGAGCTTCAGACTGTAGATACTTTTACCTATACTGACCAGGACCGTTTACTGACCCATACCCACCAGATTAACGGAGGAACTGTGGAACTGATGGCCGAGAATACCTATGATGAACTGGGACAGCTTATTTCTA
>NZ_JBMDKA010000031.1:0-73535 GCF_057809475.1 Flavobacterium sp. FG19
CCGATTTAGAAAAACAAGGCTTTTTCAGCCGTAGTTTTTGTTAATCGGGAATACAGCGGACAGCCCGGCCCGGAGGGAAACGCCATAATAATTATAACGTTGATTTTTAGTTGTTTGTAATTTATATTTTTTGATCATCAACATCATTAATAAACTGAATGACACCATTCATGAATACTTTTTGGTCGTCCCACATCGCTAAATGGCTTCCATTGGGACAGTATAAATAATGTCCTTTTTTGACTAATTTACTCTGTTCTTCCATAGCTTTTGGATCCATTGTGTCATATTTTGCACCAATCATTAATGTTGGGATTGTAATTTCATGCAGACGATTTTTGACGTCCCATTTGGCTAATCTTCCACTGATTCCAAATTCGCTTGGCCCCTGCATTAGGGTGTAAATTTCTCCGTTTACGTGTTTGCTGGCTCGGTTTAACCCGTCTGGCCATTCTTCTAAGCGACATAAGTGTTCTTTATAAAAGTTTGGGAGTAATAATTCCATGTATCTTGGATTGCTGAAATCTTTTTTCGATTCTAAATTTCTTATTTCTTTAAGAACTTCCGGTTTCATTTGTTTTGCCAGTACTTCATCGGCATATTTACCATATTCGGGTGCACTTGCCATCATATTGGCTACTAGTAATCCTTTCATGTTTTGCTGGTATTTTAGAGCATATTCCATTGCCAGTATTCCTCCCCAGGAATTGCCCAGTACATAAAAATTGTTTTTATCAGCCTTAATGGCTTTTCGTACTTGTTCTACTTCTTCAACAAATCTTTCGGTGGTCCATAAACTGCTATCCTTTGGCTGGTCACTGTAATACGATCCTAATTGGTCATATTCATAAAATTCGAAGCCTTCTCTTTGGAAAAAAGTTTCAAAACATTCCATATATTCATGTGTCATAGCCGGACCGCCATGCAGTAGTAAAACTTTGATTTTAGGATTGTTACCAAAACGTTTTGTCCATACTTTAAATTCTCCGACCGGAGTTTTTATCGGGATCATTTTTACACCAGCCGTTTCTGTTTTTTCGTGATCGTAGGTAAAATAATTGGAAAGAGCATTTGATTTTGTCTCGTTTTTACAGGATGTTAAAAGTAAAAAAACGGATAAGGCCAGAATAATACGCATAGGTCTAGAATTTAAAGGTTTAAACTAATTTACAAATTAAATCTATTTGGCTGTTGAAAGTTTTTTCTTTTTTGGTCACTGGCTTTTGGAGTTCGTTTACAGCCTCGAAAATCATTATTTATGGTGATGTGAGAAAAATAACAGGATTATAGTTTTGCATTTTTATTACGGAGTGTCAATTATAATTGTGCTATATGTTAGATTTTAAACCCCTGAGCGGAAAGGCTAAATTTATTTTATCATTTATTATTTTTTTTGTTTCTGTTTCAGTAAGTTACGGTCAGGAGAAAGAAAAAGGAAATTCAGAAAGTGATATTGTGGTTCTGACCAATGAGAGCAGTTTTAAATCAAAAAGAAAAACGGTAAAAGTTTCTTCAAAAAGTGTTAGTTCTGTATCAGCAAAACTTTCTGCTGATACAGAGCCTCCTACTTTAATTTGCCCGCCAGATCAGTTGTGGCACTGCGGCAGTGCGGTTCCGGATTATTTTGACCTGCTTACGGTTGATGATAATGTGGATACCGATATTCTTCTTACCCAGTTTCCGGGTGAGGGCTCTTTTTTTTATGATGGAATGACGATTCATTTTACAGCTGAAGATGATGCCGGAAACATAAGCCGCTGTAGCATTGTGGTTAATGCTGTAAGCCCGGATGTTACTCCGCCTACGTTTAATTGTCCTTCTTCGGTTTATTTAACTTGTGGCGGCGTTATTCCGAATTATGCTAATGATCCTTCCAGAAATGTAGCAGATGACTGTAGTAATGAGGTGTCTTATTTAATGTCTCCGGCTCCCGGAAGTATATTTTATGGTGTTCCTACTCCGGTTGTTATTGAATATACGGATAAGGCAGGCAATAAATCAGTTTGTAATTTTACAATACTTCCGGGATCTGATACAACGGTTCCTGTTATAACGAATTGTCCGGGAACTCAGCTTTTAGCTTGTGAATCTGTAATTCCCGATTACAGGATGAGACCTTCTTTTTCAGATAATTGTGATGGTACATTAACAGTTTCTCAGATTCCGGAGCCAGGTAGTCCTTTTGTTCCGGGAATGACGGTTACTATCAGTGCCAGTGATGCTTCAGGTAACACCGCAAATTGTAGTTTTACGGTTAATGCCGGGAGAGATACCGAGCCGCCTGTCATAAATTGTTTAGAAGACCAGACATTATTATGTGGATCACTTATACCTGATTATGCTGCTATAGCCAGCGCCTCTGATAATTGTGATCCTTCACCTGCAATTACACAAATTCCTGCTCCCGGAAGTATTTTCATACCGGGAATGACAGTTACCTTAACGGCAACAGATGCTTCTTTTAACTATTCGAGCTGCAGTTTTATAGTCAATCCGGCGGGCGATACGGTAAGTCCGGTTTTACGCTGTATTGAAAATCAGTCTTTATCCTGTGGTCTGCCGCTGCCTGATTACGCCGCAATGGCACGTGCCACAGACGATTGTGATATTGCTCCTGTTATAACGCAGAATCCGGCATTTGGAAGTCCTTTTGAACCAGGAATGACGGTTATTCTGAGAGCCACAGATGCCTCCGGAAATTTTTCGGAGTGTAGTTTTATTATAAATGCCGCTGCGGATATTTATCCACCCTCTATTTCAGGCTGTTCTTCAACCCGTTATCTTGCCTGCAGTGCTGTTTTACCCGATTACAGATCAGATATAACTGTTTCGGATAATTGTGATCCGGATCCTCTTTTTATACAAGATCCCGCTCCCGGAACTCCTTTTACATCCGGAATGACGGTTACGCTTACTGCCCGGGATGCTTCGGGAAATACTGCGGTTTGCAGTTTTGTGGTTCATACATCCCGAGATACTACTATGCCGGTTATTTCAGGCTGTCCTGGCGAGCAGGCATTAGAATGCGGTGCTTTGATACCCGATTATCGGCCTTTAATCAGCGTTACGGATAATTGCGATCCTTCGCCTGTTATAACGCAGTATCCCTCCCCCGGGACTATCTTTAGTTTTGCTGCCAGTATTTCTATAGTGGCACAAGATGCTGCCGGAAATACGGCACACTGTAGTTTTTCGATCAGGGAAACGCCCGATGTCACGAAACCCGTTCTGTCAGGCTGCCCTGGTGATCAGATTTTAAGTTGTGGTTCGCTTCTGCCGGATTACACTTCTTTTGTAACCGTAACAGATAACTGTAATTCGGGGCTTGAAGTCAGGCAGGATCCAGGACCGGGAGCTGTCTTTATTCCAGGTATGACGGTGACACTTTTTTCCCGTGATTTTTCAAGAAATACAGCAGAATGCAGCTTTAAGATAAATGCCTTAAGTGATACAGAAAAGCCCGTTATTAGAGGATGTCCGGTTAACCCTGAACTGCCCTGTGGTTCCGCTTTACCAGATTACAGTACTTCACTTATCATTATTGATAATTGCGACCCTTCGCCTGTAATATCGCAAAATCCGGCACCCGGCACAGCGTTTTTTTCTCTAACACCTGTTATTGTAACAGTCACAGATGCTTCAGGAAATATTGAAACCTGCAGTTTTGATGTTGTTCCTTCATCCGATTATGTTTCTCCGGTTATCAACTGTCCGGGAGATCAGACTTTAACAGTTGGAAGCTTTTATCCCGATTATACTTCTTTGGTAACAGTTACTGATAATTGCGATCCTTCGCCTGTTGTTTATCAATATCCTTCTCCGGGAAGTACTTTTATACCCGGAACGCGGGTCACTATTTCTGCCTCAGATTCGAGAGGTAATTTTTCAAGCTGTACTTTTTACGTAAATGCGCAGGAAACTAACAATCCGCCTGAAATCACCTGTCCCGAAACTATGCATTTGTATGCTAATTCACCTTTACCTGATTATGTTTCTTTTCTGCCCTATGTCAAGGACGATATTACAAGTAACAGGGAGCTGGTTTTTACGCAGAATCCGCCGCCCGGAACTTTGTTTACGGCTGATACGAATGTGACCATAACGGCCGCAGATGCTGGTGGAAATTTAAACTCCTGTACGTTTTTGGTCAGGTTAAAAACACAAACAGCCAATATAGACTGTAAAAGAAGTTTTAATGTTTCTAATCTGAACGGAGAAAATGGCTTTACTATTTATGGAGAAAGAGAAAGCCATCAAACGGGTTTTAGTGTCAAAAATGCGGGAGATGTTAATAATGATGGGATCGCCGATGTTATTATTGGAGCTCCCGGAAATGAGGGGGCTTATACTGAATTTGACCCGGTTAGAGGAGCCGCTTATATTATTTTTGGAAGATCAGACGGTTTTCCTCCAAATGTTAATCTGGGACAGTTGAATGGAACAGATGGTTTTGAAATTCGTGATGATATTCAAAGCTCACCCTGGGATTCCCCTTTTGCAGGTCATGATGTGGGAACGGCAGGAGATATTAACGGCGATGGAATTGATGACTTTATGCTTAGCAGTCCTTCCACAAGTATACAAAAAGGACATGTATATATTGTTTTTGGAAGAAACTCCGGTTTTCCGGCTGAACTAAAACTTTCAGAACTTAATGGTACAAACGGATTCATTTTTAAAGGACTTTCGGATTATGAAAGAAACGGAGTGAGTGCTGCTGCTGTGGGAGATATTAACGGAGACGGGTTTCATGATCTGGCTGTTATAACGGCCGGATCAGGAGCAGGTAATGGGAGATGTTATGTTATATACGGAAAAAACACTGGTTTTCCTCTTGTACTTGAGGCAGGAAGTCTTGATGGCAGTAATGGATTTAGTATTGCTGGAGATGCTGTAAAAGGAAGTATAGGAAATTATACAGCAGGTCTTGGGGATGTTAATGGAGATGGTATCAGTGATTTTGCTTTGGGATGCGGTACAGCGAACGGACAGGATAAAAGACATATTATTTTTGGAAGGTCCTCTAATTTTCCAGCAGCCTTCAATATTTCTGAACTGGACGGTACAAATGGTTTTACAATTATTAATAGCGTAAATGCATTAACCTATAACATTAGAATTACGAAAGCCGGAGATTTGAACCATGATGGTCTGAATGATATTGCCTTTGGAGGGAAGTTTATCTTATTTGGAAAATCGGTCTATGCTCCGATAGTAGATTTAAATAATCTGGATGGCACCAACGGATTTAAATTAACAGGCACTTTAGGAGATAAATCCAGTTGCGCAGGTGATTTTAATGGAGACGGAATAGATGATTTTGCTTACCGTTATCTAAATTCGAACTATGTATTGTTTGGAAGAAATACCTGGCCGGCAGCTGTAAATGCAAATACAGATAATGTGCTTTGGATTAATTCTGTTTATTCACATAACTACAGTATTAGTTATGCGGGAGATCTTAATAATGACGGTTTTGATGATTTAATTATTGGAGATAGTTATAGAGCCGACTGGAGATATTTAGACTATAATTTTAATCCGGGAATGGCGTTTGTTGTTTTTGGAAAACCAATTGCCGATACAGAAAAACCAATTATTACGGGCTGTCCTTCAGATTATTACATGACGGCCGGAAGTCTGATTCCTGATTATAAAATCCGGATTACATTTACCGATAACTGTGATGCCAATCCGGTTTATACACAATTTCCAGCTGTGGGAACCGTTTTTGACGGAACAGATACAGAAGTGATACTGAGCGTAAAAGATGCCAGCGGAAATGAAGAAACCTGCCGTTTTACCATTTCATCAGCCGGAGATACGGAACCTCCCGTTTTAGAGTGTCTGTCAGACCAGATGCAAAGCTGTGGCAGTGTGATTCCGGATTATACAGAATCGGTTAGAGTGTCGGACAATACCGATCCTGCTCCGATGGTTACTCAGGATCCTCTGCCGGGAACTGCTTTTACTGACGGAATGATCATAAAAATTACAGCCAAAGATGTTTCAGGGAATCAATCCGACTGCAGTTTTCGAATATTTATGAATCCGGATCGGGAGGCTCCGGTTATTAGCTGTATTAGTAACCAGGTTCTGAATTGTGGAAGCACGATTCCTGACTACAGAGAGATTATTTCGGTTTCAGACGATTGTGATTCGAATCCGGTACTCAGTCAGAATCCACTGCCAGGAAGTACTTTTACCAATGGGATGGAAGTTACAATTACAGCCGTTGATTTTTCCGGAAATTATGCAGACTGTATTTTTACATTATACACTGAAGCTGATACAACAGCACCTGTTATAACCTGTATCGAAGATCAGACTTTAGCATGTGGAGGAATTATCCCGGATTATACAACATTAATAACGATTACAGATAATTGTGATGTTTCGTCAATACTGACACAAAATCCAATAGCAGGAAGTGTTTTTACAGATGGCATGACGGTAACAATAACGGCCAAAGATGCTTCAAACAATGAATCGTATTGTAGTTTTAAAGTTAACGCTTCTGCAGATGTTACTGCACCTGTTATAACCTGTATCGGAGATCAGACTTTATCATGCGGAGGAACAATTCCAGATTATACAGCATTAATAACGGTTACAGATAATTGTGATGCTTCGCCAGTACTCACTCAAAATCCAATTGCAGGAAGTATTTTTACAGATGGCATGACGGTAACAATTACTGCTAAAGATGTTTCGAACAATGAATCAAATTGCAGTTTTAAAGTTAACGCTTCCGCGGATATTACTGCGCCGGTAATTACCTGTATTGGAGATCAGAATTTATCATGTGGAGGAATTATTCCGGATTATACAGCATTAATAAAGGTTACAGACAATTGTGATGCTTCGCCAGCGCTTACTCAAAATCCAATGGCAGGAAGTGTTTTTACAGATGGCATGATGGTAACAATCACAGCCAAAGATGCTTCAAATAATGAATCCTATTGCCGTTTTAAAGTCAGCACTTCCGCGGATGTCACTGCGCCGGTAATAACTTGTATCGGAGATCAGACTTTATCATGTGGAGGAATTATCCCGGATTATACGACATTAATAACGGTTACAGATAATTGTGATGCTTCGCCAGCGCTTATTCAAAATCCAATGGCAGGAAGTGTTTTTACAGATGGCATGACGGTAACAATCACTGCTAAAGATGTTTCAAACAATGAATCGTATTGTAGTTTTAAAATTAACGCTTCCGCGGATGTTACTGCACCTGTTATAACCTGTATCGAAGATCAGACTTTATCATGCGGAGCAACAATTCCGGATTATACAGCATTAATAACGGTTACAGACAATTGTGATGCTTCGCCAGCGCTTACTCAAAATCCAATTGCAGGAAGTGTTTTTACAGATGGCATGACGGTAACAATAACGGCCAAAGATACTTCAAATAATGAATCAAATTGCAGTTTTAAAGTTAACGCTTCCGCGGATATTACTGCGCCGGTAATAACTTGTATTGGAGATCAGACTTTATCATGCGGAGGAACAATTCCAGATTATACAGCATCGATAACCGTTACAGATAATTGTGATGCTTCGCCAGTACTCACTCAAAATCCAATTGCAGGAAGTGTTTTTACAGATGGTATGACGGTAACAATAACGGCCACAGATACTTCAAATAATGAATCAAATTGCAGTTTTAAAGTTAACGCTTCCGCGGATGTGACTGCACCGGTAATAACTTGTATTGGAGATCAGACTTTATCATGCGGAGCAACAATTCCGGATTATACAGCATCTATAACGGTTACAGATAATTGTGATGTTTCACCAGTAATCACACAGAATCCAATTGCAGGAAGTGTTTTTACAGACGGAATGACCATCACAATTACGGCCAAAGATTTTTTTAATAATAGTTCAACTTGTAGTTTTAAAGTAAACGCTTCCGTAGATGTAACTGCGCCAGTAATAACTTGTATAGCAGATCAGACGTTATCATGTGGTAGTACAATTCCAGATTATACACCTTTAGTTACAGCAAATGATAATTGTGATCTTTATCCCGTAATGACCCAGAATCCATCTGCCGGAAGTGTTTTTACAAACGGAATGACTATTACCATAACCGCTAAAGACGCTGCAAATAACGAATCCTATTGCAGTTTTAAAGTTAATGCTTCCGCAGATGTAACAGCGCCTTCGATTAACTGTATTGCAGATCAGAATTTAGATTTTGGAGCAGTTCTTCCTGATTATCGTTCGATGATTTCGGCAGCAGACAATTGTGATCCAAATCCGAAAATTACACAGACACCAGCATCCGGATCAGCAGTTACTGATGGAATGATTGTGACCATGACTGTTTTAGATGACAGCGGTAACAATTCAGAATGTTCCTTTGTAATTCATTTAGTTAAAGATACAGAAGCACCTGTTTTTACCTGTATTACAGACCAGATGTTTGATTGCAGTGTAAGTCAGGTTCCGGATTATACCAAAATGATTTTTGCAACTGATGACATAGATCCTAATCCGGTTATTACTCAGTCTCCGGTGCCTGGAACAGCATTTTCAGATGGAATGGCTATTAGAATAATAGTTTCTGACAAAAGTAATAACGCCTCGATCTGTTCTTTTCAGCTTTTTAAGTACCCAATTTTGGTGGATGCAGGAGAAGATGTTGAAATTAGTGAAGGTCAGTTTACAAAATTGCAGGCAGTTGCATTAGAAAACGGTACTTTTTCATGGTCGCCTGCAGCAGGATTAAATAATAGTAAAATAGGAAATCCAATTGCAAAACCATCAGAAACCACAACTTATACCGTAGTTTTTACGAATAAAGACGGCTGCCAGGCAGAAGATTCCATTACTATAACCGTAATTCCTGCAGAGAAAGACGAAACTAAATATGGTTTTTCTCCAAACGGAGACGGTATAAATGATTTCTGGGAAATTGACGGAATTACAGATTATCCAAACAACGAGGTTTTGATTTACAGCCGATGGGGAGACTTGGTTTATCAGACGAAAGGTTACAACAATTCCACAAATGTTTTTAGCGGAATTGCCAACAAAAGCCGAAGTCTGGGAGCAAATCAACTGCCCGAAGGAACTTATTTCTTTGAAATCCGTGTAGATCAGCCTCATCATTTTAAGAAAACCAAGGGATATCTTGTTTTAAAACGTTAATTCATGAAAAGTAAAATCAATATAATCTTAGCTTTATTTATCATCATTATTTTTTTAGAAAGAGCTTATGGACAGCAGACACCCGTTTTTTCCAGTTATAATTACAATGCCGTTTTAATAAATCCTGCTCATGCCGGTTATTATCCGGATATCGATATTGCCATGACCACCAATGGTTATTTTAATTCGGTAGACGGAAGTCCCAAGAATTTTGATCTTTCGGTAAATAAACTGACCTGGGGAGAAAAAATTGGTCTGGCAGGAGGAATATCGCACGATCAGATAGGAGTGACCAATACAACAAGTTTCTTTACATCGTATTCCTATAAAATTTACTATGATCCTGATTACAAATACGGAAAATGGTGGGCTTATGATCCCAGTATTATTTCGTTTGGAGTTACGGCAGGCGCCATGATTTATAACGAAAACCTGACCCGGTTAGGAATCGAAAATGATCCTGAATTTCAGGAAAACATCAACAGTTTTACGCCTACGTTTGGAGTGGGTTTTTTGTACAATAGAGATCAGATTTATTTTGGTTTATCTTCTCCAAATTTGTTGAGTTCTGCTTTCAATTCCAGTAACAATACCAATTTAAAAAATGTGTATTACAGTTATTTGGGGTATAAGTTTTTTACCAACCGATTCCACGAAGTTTTGGTAAATCCCAGTTTTTTGCTCAAATATGTCGATGGAGCGCCTTTACAGGCCGATATAAATCTTTTAATCAATTACAAAAATAAAATAGAATTTGGCGGAGGTTACCGAACTTCAAAAACACTGAACTTTTTAGCCGGATTTCATCTTTCAGACAATTTCAGGGTTATCTGCACTTACAATAAAGCAATTGATAATGTAGTAATTCCCGACACTTTTGGATTAGTTTTAAATTACAGGCTCGGAAAGGGGTTTGAATAAATCAGTCAACCAAACCGTTTTCAACTGCGTATTTTACAAGACCCGCCGTATTTTTAGCATTCAGTTTGGATAATAAATTGCGGCGGTGCGTATTTACGGTATTTAAACTGATAAATGTTTTTTCAGCAATTTCCGCCGTATTGTATTCGTGAGCAATTAAAACTAAAATCTCTTTTTCGCGGGAACTTAGTTCTGTTAAATTAGAAACCTGTTTTTCAATTTTCGAACTATTCGAAAGATGTTTTTCTTCCAGTTCTTCAGCAAAATAATTTTCTCCCGAAGCAATCGTATTAATTGCTTTCAGCAGTTCTTCTTTTTCAGCATTTTTCAGCAGATAACCATTTACTCCAATTCGGATTAATCTCGAAATAATCATCACATTACTGTGCGTACTCACAATCAGGATTTTTACATTCGGATGCTGTTTTTTCAGGATTTTGCTTAATTCAATTCCGTCCATTTCCGGCATGCTTACATCCAGAATGATAAAATCAACAATTCCTTCCTGAATGATTTCCAAAGCCTCGTTTCCGTTTACGGCCTTTCCAGCGATAGTAATATTCGGTTCCTTTTCCAATAAAGACATCATGCCCTGAAGGAACATCGTGTGATCATCGGCAATAAGAAGGTTAATTTTTTTCATCAAACAAATATATTAGTTGCTTTTTAATTCGTCAAGCTGATTTTTTAGATCGATGCCTTTTAAAGTGTTTTTGGTTTTAGAAGCTGGAATCGGAATTTCAATATTGACGATTGTACCCCGCTTCAGTTTAGAATCAATGACAAATGAACCTTCCAGTTTTTTAATTCGGTTTTCGAGATTGATAAAGCCAATTCCTTTTGAGTATTTGGCGGTGTCAAAACCAACTCCGTTATCTTCAAACAAAAGATTCACAATGTCTTCAATATAATTCAATTGTATTTCTACTTCCGAAGCCCTGGCATGTTTAATCGTATTCGTCAGCAGTTCCTGAATGATTTTAAAAGTTTCCACCTGAATGTTTTCATTCAGTTCATTAATCTCTTTTTTAGGATACGGAATAAAAGAAATCTTAATCTTGCTCGCATCGCTGATATTTTTGAGATACGATTCTAAAACCTCTAAAAACTTATTCTGACTGAATTTCTTTGGAAGCAGCGTATGCGATATACTGCGAACCTGCTGATAGGTTTCATCCAGTTGAAGACTGATTTTCTGAATAGTAGAAAAATCAGAAGCATTCAAATGGTTCACCTGAAGTTTTATTGCTGCTAAATTTCCGCCGATGCTGTCATGAAGTTCCTGCGAAATACGCTGTCTTTCCTTATCCTGTCCGCTGATTGATGCTTTTATCAGTTCCAGTTCCTGATCTTTTAAAATTCCGTCAATCTTTTGGGCAGTGATTTCAGACTGCTTAATATTCAGTAAATGCTGGACTTTAAAGCGTTTGTAATACTGAAACAAAAGACCGATTATCGGAATCAGTAAAACCAGAAAAGCAACAATCGTAAACCATCTTATTTTTTTCTGCTGATTAATTTCAAGTGATTGCAGCTGCTGGTCTTTCTTCAAAAGAGAAATCTCATTTCGTTTTTTGTTCGATGAATTCTGATATGCCAGAATTGTGTTTTCATTATTTTTCTTCGAAATTTCGTCCTGCAGAATCATATTCTTGATTGCTTCTTCCTGGTTGGCCAAAACGAGTTTTTTAGCTTCATTCTCAAACTTCAAAGCTTCAATTTCCTTCTGTTTTTGAGCCGTTTTGTATTTTACTTCTAACTCATTAATTTCTTTTATTTTCTGAAGATTATGAATGGAATCTTTTATACGGGTTGATTTTTCGAAAAACGAATACGCACTTTTATAATCGTCCTGCAGAATGGCAATTTTTCGCAGTTCATCATAAATATAACTTTGGTTTTGAAGCAGTCCAAAGTGAACCGATTTCTGAAGTGCTTCAGAAAAGATCAGTTTTGCTTCATTATATTTTTTCAGTGAAATATAGGTGTTGCCAATACTGCTTCTCGAAACAATCGACAGCTGATTCAGTTCATTTTTGTCAGCAATAGCAAGTGCTTCCTCAAACATTTTTAAAGCTTCCTGAGGTTTGTTCTGCAATTGGTAATTCTCGCCAAGACCTAATAAAACAATCACTCTTCCCTGATTATTATTGGTTTTTTCGCAGAGAATTTTTCCTTTTTTATAAAAAATATTGGCGTTGTCATAATCTTTCAGTCTCGAATAAATATCCCCAATATTGATGTAACTGCCTAGTGTAATTTCGTTATCGTCTTTGTATTCCAGACATTGTTTAAACAATTTCAGCGCATTATTATAATCACCCAATTCGCTGTAAGTCTGTGCTAAACCGTGTGTATGCGTGTAGAAAAGATTCGTTTCATTGTATTTTTGAGAAACTTCAATCCCTTTTAAATGCCATTTTTTGCTCTCATTAAGCAAACCTCTTTTTTTATAATTGATGGCCAGTAAATTATAACCAAGCGAAAAAAGCCGGCTTTTTAAAGAATCGTTTATAACCGTGTTGAACTTTAAAGCCTGATTGGTATAATAAATCGAAGAATCGATAACCGCCCTTTTGTTAAAATAATAAGCCAGAAGCAGATGGGTTCTGGCGAGCGCTCTGTTGTCGGCAGTACTTGATTTTAGGATAGAATGTGCTTTTTTATAAGCCTTTTTTTCGTCGCCCTTATTGTATAAATCATAAAGAGCGAGTGTGTTTTTGTCTTCTTTAATTTTTACGGAATTTCTGGAAACGAAAGTTTTCCTTTTATCTTCAATCTGAGCCTTCAGACCGAACGATAAAAAGATGAAAATCAATACATAAAGTCTTCCTGACCAGATTGCCATACGTTTTGGTTAGAACTCTAATTTAGATTTAGAGCAAAATTTAAAGTGTTGTAAACTTGGGGTTTATGAGATCAGGCTTTACTGAAACCGAAAGGTAAAAATACTACAAAAGCATCAAACGGCCATTCCTTAAAATAAATTTTTTAGACAAAGTTGTGATATAATTTTAAAAGTAAGAATTGATTAAAAGTATTTGTAAATCAATTTGTTATATATGTTTGAAACACTAAAAGTTTCTTAAATTAATTTGAATGCATTTTTTGAAGTGGTAAATTAGTAATGCTATATAGTAAAGAAATGAATTATGAAAACGAAAATATTTTTAGCCATTACGTTGTTAATCTTAACAATTTCGGCCCGTGCACAGAAGAAAATTGAAGTAACCGAACTGCCAAAACCGGCACAGGAATTTTTAAAGAAACATTTTAGTCATACTACAGTCGAAAAAGCTCAAAAAGACCCCGAACACGGAGAAAAGGGCTATGAAGTGAAACTGAAAGACGGAACAGAGGTAGAGTTCTGGAAAGACGGTTCGTACCGTGAAGTAGACGGTGGCGACAATCCAATACCGACGGATTTTATACCTGATAATATTAAGGCTTACGTAGCCAAAAATCATCCAAATGAAAAAATAACGCACATCGACTATGGACACAAAGATCTGGATGTAGATTTGACCAATAAAATTGATTTGGAATTTACCAAAGACGGTAAAATTCTAAAAGACAAAAAGAATAACGTCAAAAAAAAATAATTTGCAAAAATAAAGATGCTGTTTGAAGGTCAGAATGTTTTTCTAAAATCGTTTTTGAAAGCTTCATATTCGATGGTAAATTCTGTATTTTGACTTGGCAAACATAGGAGAAGCGAAATATTTATAGAAATTGTATTTATCATCAAAGATAAAGCTCCAGCGAAGCGACATTTTTTTACAATCCCAAAATATTTCGCTCCGCTGGAGCTCTTTTGTGTTCGTATTATTGAATTTCTATAAATATCCAGCCCCGCTGGGGCTTATTAAAATGAACCGTTCAATAAAATGAAAAAATTAGCAGCTGCTTTTTGACGACTTCTTTTATTTGCGTCCAATTTTTACGAAAGAACATCTTGAGAGAAAATAGTTTATATTTACATCTTTATTTTTTATTTCATGGAAGAAAATAAACATGTAACGATATACGATATCGCCGAAAGATTGAATCTGGCGACATCTACCATTTCACGAGCTTTAAAAGACCATCATACCATAAGTGACAAAACGATTAAAAAAGTGAAAAAAACCGCTGAAGAAATGGGATTTGTTCCCAATACTTTAGCAGCAGGTTTACGCGGAAACAAAACCCGAACAATTGGTGTTTTAATCCCGACCGTTACACAGCCTTTCTTATCTTCATTAATCAGTGGAATTGAAATTACGGCCCAAAAGTCTGATTATACGGTAATCATTATGCAGTCGCATGACTCGTATGAAGAAGAAGTCAATATGGCGAAATCTTTGTACAGCAATCGTGTGAGTGGTGTTATTTGCTCTTTGGCAATGGAAACCAGAGACACAGCGCATTTTCATCAGTTTTCCAACAATAATATTCCGTTAGTTTTTGTCGACAGGGTTCCGAAAGATTACAATACTTTTAGAGTTGTTATTGATAATTACTCGGCAGGCTACAAAGCAACTAAACACCTTATTGAACAAGGCTGTATTCGTATTGCGCATTTAACAGCAGGCTCAGAATTAGGAAATTTATATAACGAAAGAAAAAGAGGGTATATAGAGGCCTTAAAAGATCATAATATTGAAGTGGAAGAAGAATTGATTATCAATCTAAATTCTGTTACTTACGAAGATGGTGTAAGAGCCAGCAATGCTTTATTTGATTTGAATCCAATTCCTGACGGATTGTTTGCTCCTGGAGATATTCTGGCGGTAAGTGCGATTCAGACGGCTAAAAAAAGAGGTATTAAAGTTCCCGAAGAGTTTAAAGTAATTGGTTTCAACAACGACCCGATTTCACAGATTATAGACCCTAATTTATCGACTATCACGCATCCTGCTGAAAAAATGGGAAAAGCTTCTGCAGAAATTATTATCAAAAATCTAAAGTCTTCTAAGAGTGATGATGCCAAAGAAATTACCTTCTTAAATACGGAAGTATTGGCAAGAGAATCTTCAGAAAAATAAATCAGACTCAATTTGGAATTAAGGCTTATCAGTTTATTTATAACCGATTAAGTCATCAACGTTTATATTATTTTTTGGAATGAAAACCATTACACTTCCAGACGAAATGGATTTAGAAATAGCACAGTCGGTGCATGTTGTAGAATACAGCAGTTCTAAAGATGTTTCTAAACAGCAGATTATTCTCAATCAAAATATCATTAGTTTTCTCATTGAAGGAACCAAAGAAGTAATTTTTGATAATGTAGCGTTATCGATTGATCCTTCTAAATTCATCATAATGCGTTCCGGAAATTGTTTGATGACTGAAAAAAGGATTTCGGATACATCCAATTATAAAAGTATTCTTTTGTTTTTTTCTAATGAAATGGTTCATAATTTTATTAGAAAAATGGAATCAGAAAAATCAGAATCGATTGAACCTAAATCGGTTTATGATTTTGGCTATGATGATTTTTTAAAACGCTTTGTAGAGAGTTTAGCCGATATTGCTAAACTTTCAAAAACTGTTCAGATAAAATTATTAGAAGTTAAGTTTGAAGAAATTATGCTTTATCTGACTGCTCAATATGGAACCGATTTTTTATATTCATTAATCACTAACAACAATCAAACGGCTCAAAAATTCATTCGTACAATCGAAAACAGTCATCTCGATAAGTTGACTGTAAAAGAATTGGCGTTTTTGTGTAATATGAGTGTTTCGACTTTTAAAAGAGAATTCGAAAAACACTATTCGGCATCTCCAATGAAATGGTTTCAAAACAAACGATTAGAACATGCGCATTATTTGTTAAGTCAGGAAAAAAGCCCTTCTGAAGTATATTTTGAAGCTGGTTATGAAAACCTTTCGAGCTTTAGCCAGGCCTACAAACTCAAATACGGTGTTACACCTAGAGAACACAGAAAAGTTTGAGCTTCTGGCAACAGTTTTTGATCTTTTATCTAAAATGATTCAGCTGTTCCAAATCTAACTTTGCTTAAAATTTTAAAACAGATAAAATGAAAAAGCTAAGTATGATTTTGGCAATGTCGGCCATTTTTTCAACATCGATTTTTGCGCAGAAAACATTTACCTTAACCAGTAAAGATTTAGGAGGAGAAACTACTAAAGTTCAAGAGTTCAACGGATTTGGATGTTCTGGAGAAAACCAGTCTCCACAGTTATCATGGAAAAATGCTCCAGAAGGAACTAAAAGTTTTGCTGTAACGATGTACGATCCAGATGCACCTACAGGAAGCGGATTCTGGCATTGGGTTGTAGTGGATATTCCGGCAAATGTAAACGAGTTGGTTACCAATGCAGGAACAAAAAATTTGGTTCCAAAGGGTGCGATTCAAAGCGTAACCGATTATGGAATTAAAGGATTTGGAGGTCCATGTCCGCCAGTTGGTCACGGATATCATCAATACATTATTACAGTTTATGCTTTAAAAACTGAAAAATTAGGAACAGATGAAAATACAAACCCGGCTGTAGTTGGGTTTAATCTTTGGAACCAGACTTTGGCAAAAGCCAGTATTGTAGCGTATTACAAGCGATAATTTTTAAGGATTTAAAACCTAAATCCAACCCCGTTAAAGCAGGATAGTTTTTATAATTATCCTGCTTTAATTTGTTATAGAAATAATTTTTTCGAAAAAAAGAGAGCCAAAATTTTTTTCTTAAACAACAATCTTATATTTTTACGCAACCGATTGCAATTGTTGTTTTATTTAGGATAATGTATTTTTTGATTTAAAATTTTATTAAATGCTTTTAAAAGGAAATAAAATATTGATGTTGTAAAAATGAAATTGTAAAGAATAAATTAAAGCCAATGACTTCATTCAGATTTGTTTTCCTGTTTCTTCTGACCTTCTTTTCGGCTTCGGCACAAAAGGATTATAAATTGTGGCTTCAGTATAATACGGTTGCTAATTCAACAGTAGCTTTAGAATACAAAAGCAATCTTAAAGGAGTTGTTATTTTAGGAAATTCAGAAACCATTAAAATTGCCGAAAAAGAGATCAAAACTGGATTTTTGGATATGTTGGGAAATATACCTGAAATTAAATCAGATATAAAAGGAGGAGAGAACAATCTTATCGTTGGTTCACAGTTGAATTTAAATGCTGAAATCAAAAAAGAATTGCAGTCTGATTTTGATAAAATAAATAATGAAGGTTTTATTATCAAATCTATTTCGCTTAAAAGTAAAAAACAAATTATTATTACAGGAAAGAATGATGTTGCTGTTTTATACGGCGTTTTTAATTTCCTGAGAATTTTGCAAACCAATAAATCGGTAAAAGATTTAAATATTGCTGATTCTCCAAAAACGAATATCAGAATTCTGAATCATTGGGATAATCTTGACAGAACGGTAGAACGTGGTTATGCCGGTTTTTCGTTATGGAACTGGCAAAAACTTCCAGATTTTATTGACCAACGTTATATTGATTACGCTAGAGCGAATGCCTCAATCGGAATCAACGGAACGGTTTTAACCAATGTAAATGCAAACGCCTTAATTCTGACTCCACAATATTTAGAAAAAGTCGAAGCCTTAGCGAATGTCTTCAGACCTTACGGAATAAAAGTCTATCTAACGGCAAGATTTTCAGCGCCGATTGAAATTGGAAATCTAAAAACTGCCGATCCAAAAGATCCTGAGGTCATTAATTGGTGGAAAAATAAGTCGGCTGAAATCTATAAACGAATCCCGGATTTTGGCGGTTTTTTGGTAAAAGCCAATTCAGAAGGTCAGCCCGGCCCACAAAATTATGGCAGAGATCATGTTGACGGAGCCAATATGCTGGCCGATGCCGTTGCACCTTTTGGCGGTGTAATTATGTGGAGAGCCTTTGTATATTCTGAACATGATGCCAATGATCGCGCCAAACAAGCTTACGCAGAATTTCAGCCGTACGATGGAAAATTCAAAGACAACGTAATCGTTCAGGTAAAAAATGGAGCAATCGATTTTCAGCCGAGAGAGCCGTTTCATCCGCTATTTGGAGCCATGCCAAAAACGCCTTTAATGATGGAATTTCAAATCACACAGGAGTATTTAGGTTTTAGCACACATTTGGTTTTTCTGCCTAAATTATTTCAGGAAGTTTTGGAATCTGATACCTATCAAAAAGGAAAAGGTTCAACGGTAGCCAAGGTTATTGACGGCACTTTATATCAAAATAAACTAACGGGAATTGCCGGTGTTGCCAATATCGGAAATGATTTAAATTGGACTGGACATCCTTTTGCGCAAGCCAATTGGTACGGTTTCGGAAGACTGGCATGGAATCCGTATTTAGATTCTGAAGTTATTGCAGAGGAATGGTTGAGAAGCACATTTTCTAATGATGAAAATTTTATTAAACCAGTAAAAAATATCATGATTGAATCGCGTGAAGCCGTTGTCAATTATATGACTCCGCTTGGGCTTCATCATATTATGGATACGGGACATCATTACGGGCCTGGGCCTTGGGTTTCTAATTTATCAAGACCAGAATGGAACCCAACTTATTATCATAAAGCAGATAAAAACGGAATTGGTTTTGACAGATCGAAATTGGGCACAAACGCCGTTTCGCAATATGCTCCAGAAGTTGCCAGACTTTTTGATAATCTGGAAACCTGTCCAGAAAAAGAGCTGCTATGGTTTCATCATCTTTCATGGGATTATAAACTAAAAAACGGACAAACGCTTTGGAATGGTTTGGCGCTAAAATATCAGCAAGGTGTTAATCAGGTCAGAGAAATGCAGGATGTTTGGAGCAAAACTGAAAAATATGTGGACAGTGAACGTTTTAATGAAGTGAAAATGTTATTAGAAATTCAGCATAATGAAGCAAAATGGTGGCGTGATGCGTGTTTGCTGTATTTTCAGCAATTCTCAGGAAAAGAGCTTCCTGCTAGAGTAGAAAAACCAATACAAACATTAGAGTATTTTAAATCATTAAAATTTCCTTTCGCACCTGGGAATGGATAACTAAAAATAAAATAAACACATAGAAACATAGATTTATATTTAACTGTAAAAGGATTAAAGAAAGAAACTAGTTTCTCACACATAGCTATGTGTATTGATGCAAGTGAAACGCCTTTTAAGACAAAGAATAACTATGTTTCTATGTGTTTAAAAATTTAAGCATGAAATTATTGTAATAAATTATGAGAAAAAAAACGGCAATTGTAACCGGAGGAAATTCGGGATTAGGTTTTGCAACGGCAAAAAAACTTTGTGACAACGGAATCACAACTTATATAATCGGAAGATCACAAGAAAAAACAGAAGATGCCTGCAGGGAAATTGGAGAAAATGCCATTCCGGTAATCTTTGATTTGAATGATTTAAAAGGAATTCCGGCAATGATTGAAAGTATTACCAAAAACAGTTCAGTCGACATTTTGGTTAACAATGCAGGAATCAACATGAAAAAAGAAATTCCAGATGTAACCGATGAAGATTTTCTTTCGATAATCCACACCAATTTATTGAGCGTTTTCGCCGTAAGCAGAGAAGTGATTAAAAACATGAAAGAAAACGAAGGCGGAAGCATTATCAATATTAGTTCGATGGCATCTCAATATGGAATTCCAAAAGTAATTGCATATTCGTCAAGTAAAGGCGCGATTGAAGCCATGACACGTGCAATGGCGACAGAATTAGCACCTTCGGGAATACGTGTAAATTGTATTGCTCCAGGATTCATTAAAACTAAAATGTCCTCAACAGCACTTGATAACGATCCAGAAAGAAAAAATAAAGTATTAGGAAGAACACCAATGGGTTATTTGGGAGAACCATCAGATATTGCAGATGCGGTTTATTATTTCGCTTTAAGCGAATCAAAATATACTACAGGTACAGTTTTGCCTGTTGATGGCGGAAATAGTATCGGGTTTTAATTTTTAAATATTTTAAACACATAGAAACATAGTTTTTCTTTGTCTGCAAAGGCGTTTCACTTGCATTAATGCACATAGCTATGTGTGAGAAACTAGTTTCTTTCTTTAATCTTTTTTTGAGTTAAATATAAATCTATGTTTCTATGTGTTTAATTAATTTTTGCAGAAGAGAAGTATGATAAAAATGCAGCAAACCATGCGATGGTTCGGGCCGAATGACAATGTCAAATTAATTGATATTAAGCAAGCAGGAGCAACAGGAATTGTAACCTCATTGCATCAAATTCCTGTTGGCGAAATCTGGACTGTTGAAGCAATAAAAGAAAGGCAGGAAATCATTCGCAATTACGGACTGGAATGGACTGTGGTGGAAAGTCTTCCTGTTCATGAAGAAATCAAACGAGCTTCGGGAAACTATCTGCAATACATTGAAAATTATAAAATCAGTTTGCAAAATCTTGCGGACTGTGGCATCAAAATAATAACCTATAATTTTATGCCGATTCTGGACTGGGTGCGAACGAATCATGATTTTATAAACGAAGACGGAAGCAGAGCTTTACTGTACAATCAGGATGCGTTTACTTATTTTGATGTTTTTCTTTTGAAAAGACCGAATTCGGAAAACGATTATTCTGATGCTGAAAAAGAAAAAGCGTTACAGTTCGGAAATCAATTATTGGAAGATGAAAAAGCATTATTATTTAAAAATGTTTTGTTGGGATTGCCGGGAAGTAAAATCAATTTTACGGCAGAACAGATTTTGTCTCTTTTAGAAAATTATGCCGAAATCGACAATCAAAAATTAAGAGAAAACCTGATTTATTTTTTATCAGAAGTAACTCCGATTGCGGAGAAAAACGAACAAAAATTAGCGATTCATCCCGATGATCCACCGTTTTCGGTTTTAGGACTTCCGAGAATTGTTTCAACTGAAGAAGATTTGAAAGCGATTTTTAGTGCTGTTTCATCAATAGCAAACGGATTGTGTTATTGCACAGGTTCATTAAGTGCCGATCCCAAAAACAATCTGGAAAAAATAATAGACGATTTTGGAGACCGAATTCACTTTTTACACTTGAGAAATACCATTCGCGAAAGCGAAACTATTTTTAGGGAATCAGAGCATTTAAACGGTGATGTCAAAATGGAAGTCATTGTTGAGAAATTATTGTTATTAATGCATAAAACCAAAACAAGCCTACCAATGCGCCCAGATCATGGTTTTCTGCATCGAGTTGATGAAGAAACCGAAACATATCCTGGTTATTCGTTGACTGGAAGATTAAAAGGTTTGGCAGAGTTACGAGGTTTGGAAATGGGAATTGGGTATAAATTGAATTTGTAATAAAAGTTATTTTCAAGTATCCTAACAGGTTTCCAAAACCTGTTAGGTATCATAAGAGGTAAAGTAATATTCACCAGTTTAAACCCGACAGGTTTTTAAAACCTGTCGGGTTTGCCGATGAGAACAGGAAAAACTTTAAATAATACCTAACAGGTTTTGGAAACCTGTTAGGATGCGTATCAAATCTATAATCTATGTGTTTAAAAACTAAAATAACATACATAATCTTATCACTTCTCCTAATCGGATTAAGAACAAATTCGTACGCCATAAATCCAGAGAAATATGTAGTTAATCAGGCTTCTAGTGAAAATTTTCCGTTAGTTTCAAAAGGAAAAATAGCTTCAATTTTGGTTGACGATAGAGATCATGCAGGAGTTTTAAAAGTAACAGGACATTTAGAAAACGATCTTTTTAAAGTTTCTGATTTACATTCGAAGAGAATAAAAAAGATTTCGGAGGCAGAAGATTTTGTTGTCATTATAGGAACACTCGGAAAAAATGAAATCATTGATCAATTAGCCAAAGAAGGAAAAATTGATGCCAATCAGCTTAAGGGAAAATGGGAAAAATTTACCACACAGATAGTTGAAAATCCATTTAAAGGAATCAAGAAAGCTTTGATAATTGCGGGTTCAGACAAACGCGGAACGATTTACGGAATCTATGATTTGTCTAATCAAATTGGCGTTTCGCCTTGGTATTACTGGGCAGATGTTCCCGTTAAAAAACAATCAGAATTGCATGTTTTACCTGGAATTCATTCGCAGGGAGAACCAAAAGTAAAATACAGAGGGATTTTTATAAACGATGAAGCTCCGGCTTTATCTGGCTGGGCTTTTGAGAAATTCGGCGGATTTAATTCGAAATTCTACGATAAAGTTTTTGAATTGATTCTGCGAATGAAAGGCAACTATTTATGGCCGGCAATGTGGGGCAGAATGTTTTATGTTGAAGATCCGCAGAATGCTGTTTTGGCCGATGAATATGGAGTTGTAATGGGAACTTCGCATCATGAACCCTTAACGAGAGCACATGCTGAATGGGGAAAATCTAACGGGAAATGGGATTTTACTACCAACTCTGAAGCTTTGATTCAATTCTGGAAAGACGGAATTAAACGAATGGGAAACAAAGAAACCATCGTTACAGTCGGAATGCGTGGTGACGGCGATGAACCGATGACTGAAGGAACTGCGATTGAATTATTAGAAAATATCGTAAAAACACAACGAAATATCATTTCAGAAGTTACGAAAAAACCAGCGGAAGAAACGCCGCAAATGTGGGCGCTTTACAAAGAAGTTCAGGATTATTACGACAAAGGAATGACGGTTCCTGATGATATTACGCTTTTATTGTGCGATGATAATTGGGGAAATATCCGCAAACTTCCAGAACTGGATTCAAAACCTAGAAAAGGCGGTTACGGTATTTATTATCATTACGATTATGTGGGCGGGCCGAGAAATTACAAATGGATCAACACGAATCAAATTGAAAGAGTTTGGGAACAAATGGATTTGGCGTATCAATATGGAGTTGATAAAATCTGGATTGTAAATGTGGGTGACATCAAACCAATGGAATTTCCAATAGAGTTTTTCCTGGACATAGCTTGGAATCCTGAAAAGTTCAATGCAGGAAATTTAGAACACTATTATTCAGATTGGGCTAAAGAGAATTTTGACAACCAGTTTACAGGTGAAATCGCTCAGATTTTAAAATTATATACAAAATACAATTCCCGAAGAAAACCTGAATTATTAGATTCAAAAACTTATAGTATTACGAATTATAATGAAGCTGATGAGGTTGTGGCAGATTATCAAAAGTTAGTTGAAAAAGCCAATTCGATAAACCAAAAATTGAGACCAGAATACAAAGATGCTTTTTATCAGTTGGTTTTGTTTCCTGTTTTGGCAAGTTCGAATTTGAATGAATTGTATGTTGCAACGGCTAAAAATAATTTATTTGCAGAGCAGGGAAGAAGTTTGACAAATGATTATGCTGAAAAAGTAAAAGAGTTGTTTAAAAAAGATGCAGAGCTTACAAATTATTATCATACACAAGTAGCAAATGGCAAATGGAACCATATGATGTCACAGACACATATTGGATATGATAATTGGCAACAGCCAGATAAAAATGTGATTCCGAAAACGAAAAGAACTTTTCTTGATACCACAACAAATCCCGCAATTATGGTGGAAGGCAGTAAAGAAGTTTATGATTCAACAAGCACAAAAAAGATTGTTTTGCCAGATTTAAATTCCCTTGAAAAGAATACGACTTATATTGATTTAGATAATAGAGGTGTAAAATCTTTCCAGTTGTATATCGATAATAAAAATAATTGGATTTTATTTTCTTTCTCTGAAGGAACTGTTGTTCGTGATGAAAGAATTACAATAAATGTTGACTGGAATAAAGCACCAAAAGGAATATCTAAAAATCAGTTTATAATTTTTGCACGTGGTAAAAAACACAATGTTGAGATAAAACACAATAATATTGATCCTGATAAAATTATGGGTTTTGTTGAAAACAACGGCTATATTTCGATAGAAGCTGAGAATTATTCGAAAGCAATAAATCCAGATTCTGTAAAATGGGCCGTAATCCCAAATCTGGGAAAAACTTCATCAGGTGTAACGTTAAAACCTTCGAACATCAAGCCAATTGAAATCTCGGAACAATCTCCAAGATTAGAATACAATGTTCATTTTTTCAGCAAAGGAGATGTAAAAGTAAAAGCCTATTTTTCGCCGACAATCAATTTTAAAAAGGGAGACGGATTAAAATACGGAATTGGATTTGACAATGAAAAACCGCAAATCATGAACCTCAACGCAGATTCTTCGGAAAAAGCCTGGGCAGAATCTGTTGCGAATAATATTAAAATCATAAGTTCATCGCATAGTATTGAAAATTCTGGAAACCATCTTTTAAAAATTTACGGAATTGATCCAGCGCTGGTGCTTCAGAAAATTGTAATTGAAACTGAAGAGGGAAAAGTTTTGGATTCGTATTTGGGACCGCCAGAGAGTTTTAGGAAGGAATGACAAAACTAAACGAATAAAAAAAACGATTAACTATTTAAACCAAAAAGATATGAAATGCATTAAACCTTATTTATTTGCCGTCACGGCCTTGCTGACCATAAGCTGTACTTCGCAAAAAGAAACTGCTTCATTAAAAGACGCTTACAAAGACGATTTCTACATTGGAACCGCTTTAAGCGCTGATCAAATCGAAGAAAAAGACAAGAAAGAAGATTCTTTGATTCGAAAAGAGTTTAATGCAATTACGGCAGAAAATATTATGAAATCCATGTATACGCATCCGCAGAAGGACAAATATGATTTTGCTTTGTCTGATAAATTTGTGGCGTATGGTGAGAAGAATAAAATGTTTATTCACGGACATACTTTGATTTGGCACAGTCAGCTGGCGCCTTGGATGGAAAAAATTGCTGATAGTACAGAAATGAAAGCTTTTATGAAAGATCATATTACCACAATAGTTTCTAAGTACAAAGGCAGAATCAATTCTTGGGATGTGGTCAACGAAGCTTTAAATGACGATGGAACTTTGAGAAAATCAGTTTTCTTGAATACACTTGGCGAGAAATATTTGGTTGATGCTTTCAAACTGGCAGAAAAAGCCGATCCTAAAGCCGAGTTATATTACAACGATTATAATATCGAAGAACCGGCAAAAAGAACCGGAGCGATTGCTTTAATCAAAAAAATAAAAGCCGAAGGCGGAAAAGTAGATGGCGTTGGCATTCAGGGACACTGGCGATTACAAAGTCCGTCATTAGAAGAAATAGAAAAAAGCATTTTAGAATATTCGGCTTTAGGAATCAAAGTAGCTTTTACAGAATTGGATATTACGGTTTTACCAAATCCGTGGGATTTAAAAGGAGCAGACGTAAATCAGAAATTTGAAGGAAACCCTAAAATGAATCCGTATCCGGAAAAATTACCCGATTCAGTTCAGACACAATTAGCAGAACGTTATGCATCGATTTTTAAATTATTTTTAAAGCATAAAGACAAAATCAGCAGAGTTACATTTTGGGGCGTTCATGACGGTCAATCTTGGCTTAACGACTGGCCGATTAAAGGAAGAACGAATTATCCGCTTCCGTTTGACAAGCAATTAAAACATAAACCAGCTTACGACAGCATCTTAAAGTTGAAAGAAACTAAAGAGTAAGCAGTCAAAACAGTTCAAGATTGATGAATTGATCAACAATCGGTTGTGAAATGAAAAATAACTTAAATAAAGTAAACTAAATTTGCATAATATGTTTTTTTGTCTAATTTTACACAACCGATTGTTTTAATTGCAATTCGCTTTCCTGCAAGGTTTTCAAAACCTTGTAGGTATGACTGACGAGTAGTATAAATGATTGGAAACCTACAAGGTTTTGAAAACCTTGCAGGAGAAAAACTGACTAACTTTATTTTTTAGAAACCACTTTTGCTTACATAACTAATCAATAAAATGACCACAAACCCACGAATGACTAACCTTTCACAAAAACTATCCATTAAGGAAAAAATTGGATACAGCTTAGGGGACTTAGCTGCCAATTTAGTTTTTCAGACTTTGATGACCTATCTGGCGTATTTCTACACCGACATTTACGGATTATCACCAACAGATTCTTCCATCATTATGCTGATTGTAGGATTGGTTGCAGCTTTTATTTTTAATCCGATCATTGGGGTTTTGGCAGACCGAACGAGTACGAAATGGGGAAAATTCAGACCTTGGATTTTATTGACCGCAATTCCGCTTGGAGTAGTGGCACTATTAGCCTTTTCAACTCCCGATTTCTCGTATAAAGGGAAAGTGATTTATGCTGTTGTAACTTACACTTTATTACTGCTTTTTTACGCAGGAAACAATTTGCCATATTCTGCTTTAAGTGGCGTGATTACAGGCGATATGAAAGAACGAAACAGTATGTCATCCTATCGTTTTGTTGCGGTGATGTTTGCACAGTTTTTCGTTCAGGTTTTCATGCTTGGGATTATCAAAAGTGCCGGAAACGGAGATAAAGCAATCGGAATTGAAAAAGTGATGACCGCTTTGGCGATTATCGGAACGATTATGCTTTTAATTACGTTTTTAACGACGAAAGAAAGAATCATTCCAAAACCAGAGCAAAAATCAAGCGTTAAAGAAGATTTGAGCGATTTAATCAAAAACAGACCTTGGGTTATTATGCTTTCGCTGACGACCTTGGTTTTTGTGACTTTGGCTATGAAAGGCGGTTCGTATGTATATTATTTTGAGAATTATGTAGATAAAGAACAATTGGCCGTTTTTATTCAGCCTATTTTGGATTTTCTAACGAATATTGGATTGAATCATTTTGGGAATGATCCTGTTTCAGCAGGTTTCGGACTCTTTAATGCGGGCGGCATTATCTTTATGATTATCGGAATTACATTGTCTAAAAATCTCGCTGATAAATATGGAAAACGAAATGTATTCGGATTGTTTTTATTCATTTCGACACTTTTTATCATCGCTTTTTATTTCTATCCGCCAACATCAATCGGATTGATGTTTTTTTCTCAAATCCTGCACGGATTTTTCTATGGAATCACCATTCCGATTTTATGGGCGATGATTGCCGATGTTGCCGATTATTCAGAATGGCTGAACAATCGTCGTGCAACCGCCATAATCTTTTCTGCAATGATGGTCGGACTAAAAACAGGATTGAGTATTGGCGGGGCTTTAACGACATTGTTTTTAGGCTATTTCCATTACGTTCCAAATGCGTCTGAGCAGTCAGCTACTGCCATCAACGGAATCAAATTACTAGTAAGTATTTTCCCTGCAATCCCGTTTTTAATTGGAGCTGGATTGCTGTTTTTCTATAAAATCGATAAAGCGATGGAAGTGCAGATTGAAACCGAACTAAAAGAAAGAAGAACTTAATTATTTAAAACAAAGATACCACTATGCCTGAAGATAGCATTGAACACATTAATTTTGAGGAAATTAATGACTTGGCGATTTCAAAGCCATTAGTATCTCATATGTATACAGCCGATCCTTCGGCGCATGTATTCAATGGGAAGATTTATATTTATCCGTCGCATGATATAGATGCCGGAATTCCGTTTAATGATAACGGAGATCATTTCGGGATGGAAGATTATCACGTTTTTTCGATGGACACCATTTCATCTGAAGTTGTGGATAACGGAGTAGCACTTCATGTAGATGATGTGGCCTGGGCCGAAAAACAAATGTGGGCACCCGATGCTGGACATAAAAACGGAAAGTACTATTTGTATTTCCCGGCCAAACGTGCCAACGGAATTTTCCAGATTGGAGTAGCGATAGGCGATGCACCGGAAGGGCCGTTTATACCGCAGCCCGATGCCATAAAAGGAAGTTACAGTATTGATCCGGCTGTCTTTGAAGACGAAGACGGAAAACATTATATCTATTTTGGAGGTATCTGGGGTGGACAGCTTCAGAAATACCGAAATAATATATACGATTCCAATAATGAAGAGCCATTCGGAAATGAACCTGCTTTAGGGCCAATCGTAGCGATGCTTCGTGATGATATGCTGGAGTTTGCCGAAGAGCCAAAAGAAATTCAGATTTTAGATGAAAACGGAAAAGTGATTTTGGCAAGCGATAATGACCGTCGTTTTTTTGAAGCTTCATGGGTTCACAAATACAACGGAAAATATTATTTCTCTTATTCTACAGGAGATACCCATTTTATCTGTTATGCTATTGGCGACAATCCATATGGGCCGTTTACGTATCAGGGAAGAATTTTGAATCCTGTGGTTGGCTGGACTTCGCATCACTCTATTTGTGAAGTAGAAGGCGAATGGTATTTGTTTTACCACGATTCGAGTTTGTCAAAAGGTGTAACGCATTTGAGAAGCATGAAAGTAACCAAAATCGATTATCTCGAAGACGGTTCGATAGTAACAATTGATCCGTATGGAATAAGAAGATTGTTTGATTAAGATTTTAGAAAAAAAACATGTTTAAAAGAAGCAGATTAGGTAGTGCATTGGTCAGCGCAGTCATTTTAATGAGTGCTTTTTCATCGTGTAAAAAAATTTCGCAAAAATCACAATCGGTTGTGTATTCCGATTATGCTGTTTTTGATTGGTTTGATTACCGAGGAAATGACGATGCGTATCAAAATCTGACGAAATCGGAGAATGAATACCTGAATCCGATTTTGGCGGGGTTTTATCCTGATCCGACCATCTGTAGTGCTGAAGGAAAGTTTTATCTCGTCAATTCTTCTTTTTGCTATTTTCCTGGGCTTCCTATTTTTGAAAGCACAGATTTAGTAAACTGGAAACAGATTGGAAATATCATCAATCGTCGCGAACAGGCCGATTTTGGGAATTCTCGTTTGTCAGGTGGCATGTATGCGCCAACGATTCGATACAATAAAGGCATTTTTTATGTGATTTGTACGAATGTCAGCGGAGTAGGGAATTTTATTGTTACAGCTAAAAATCCGTCTGGGCCATGGTCAAATCCGATTGCACTTCCTGAAGTCAACGGGATTGATCCTGATATTTTCTTTGATGAAGACGGAAAAGTGTATATCACGCATAACGGGCCTCCGCCAAATAATGTTTCGGTTCATGATGGGCATCGCGCTATTTATATGCTCGAGTATGATTTAGCAACTCAAAAGATTGTGAGTCAGCCAAAATTAATAGTGAATGGTGGAACCGATATGGCTATAAAACCAGTCTGGATTGAAGGCCCGCATGTGATGAAAAAAGATGGGTTTTATTATCTGATTTGTGCGCAGGGCGGAACAGGTTTTAATCATTCAGAAGTGGTTTTTAGAAGTAAAAACATCTATGGTCCTTATGAAAGTTATGCCCATAATCCGATTTTGACGCAGAAACATTTAGACCCGAATCGTAAAAATTTAGTTTCAACCACTGGTCATGCTGATTTTGTTGAATTGCCAAACGGCGATTGGTGGTCAGTATTTTTAGGCTGTCGTCCGTATGAAGGCGATTTGTACAATACAGGCAGAGAAACCTTTATGATGCCGGTTGAATGGAAAAATGGCTGGCCAGAAATTGTTGGTGGTAAAGATGCAATTCCAATGAAAAACAAGCGTCCGAATTTGCCTCTTTCAAAAGAAAAAATAGAACCGAATAATGGGAATTTTATCTGGAAAGATGACTTTGATTCAAACGAATTGGGCTTGAAATGGAATTTCATCAGAACGCCTTCTGAAAAATGGTACGAACTGACTAACGGAAAACTTTTAATCCAACCAAGAAAAGAATCGATTCATACTGAAACCAATTTTTCTTTTATAGGAAGAAGACAACAGCATTTAAAATTTGAAGCTTCTGTTAAATTTGAGTTTACACCAAAAGATAATTTACAAGTTGCGGGTTTGACTGCTTTTCAGAATGAAAAACATTATTTTTTGATTGGGAAACGATTGAATTCAAATGGAAAACAAGAAGTTTTTGTTGAAAGAACAGTTGGTAAAATCAATAATGGAGAATCGGAGATTATTGCTAAAAAAGACCTTTTGGATGCTGATAAAGCATTGTTTTTAAAGATTGAAGGAAACGGAAGAAAGTATAGTTTTTATTATAAGACAGCTCAGAATGCAGAATGGGGTTTATTGATTAAAGATGTAGATGGTTCTATTTTAAGTACAAAAGAAGCGGGCGGTTTTGTGGGGACGTATTTAGCAATGTATGCGTCGAGTGAGCATTTTGAGAGGTAGATTTTTTAGATTTTTCGGATAAAGTCCCGGAGGGACGAAATATTTATAGATTTTTTGGAACGTCCAATTGTAAAAAGCTCCAGCGGAGCGATATATAATTTGTGGCAAATGTGTCGCTCCGCTGGAGCTTTTAATCTGTGTGGATTTGAATTTTCTATAAATATTACGCTCTTCCAGAGCTATGAGGGATGATAAATATTATGAACAAATCCTTTGCGAACCTTGCGTAAACCTTTGTGTGCTTTGCGGTTAAATGATGTACGACAACTTATGAAAAATAATGTTCTGTCACATCTTCTGAAACCGTTTCGCGTGAGGGATAGCAGTGGAAAGCCCACAGTCTCGTCAGAATGACGAGACGAGGACTTGCAACGGATAGCCCGACCCGCCTTTTTCGGCGGGACACGCCCAAATTATTGGAATATAGAATTTTAAAAACTTAACATAATTAATATAAAAAACAATTTTTTATAAAATATTTTTGTCTACTTTAGCATAACAGAACGGAACAGAACGGTATGCTAAAAGAAGAAGAAAAATTTGAGTTTATAATCAATCACGAAAGTGATATTCCGAAGTATCAGCAATTGGTGGACGGAATCACAAATTCGATTGCAGAGAATATTTTGCAGAAGGGAGATTTGCTTCCGTCGGTGAATGTGATCTGCAAAACATATCAGCTTTCGAGAGATACGGTTTTTAAGGCTTATTCTATTTTGAAAGAGCAGAATACAATTGAATCTGTGCCGAATAAAGGCTATTATGTGGCTGGTGAAACCAGAAAAGTGCTTTTGGTTTTAGATACCTTCAAAGCTTATAAAGAAGTTTTGTATCATTCGGTTATGAATAATCTGCCGGATAATGTGATTATCGATGTGCAGTTTCATCATTATAATATTGATGTTTTTAAAACGATCATCAATAACGGAATCGGGAAGTATTATAAATATGTGGTGATGAATTTTGATCACCGAGAAATTGCTCCGGCATTGTCGGCAATTGCAAGCGACAAACTGCTTTTGATTGACTGGAATATTCAGGCAGATAAAGCTCAGAATTATGTGTTTCAGGATTTCGGGAAAGCGTTTTATGATTCTTTGACAGAAGCGGTGGATTTGTTTAAAAAGTACAAAAAGATACAATTTGTATATCCAGATTTTACAAATCATCCGTGGGAAACGGTTGAGTTTTTCAAGAAATTTTGTTCCGATTTTGGTTTTGAATATGAAGTGATTACAGATCCAAAGAAATTCAATATCGAAAAAGGAATGGCTTATATCAGTGTAAGCGACAGGATTTTAGGGCACTTTTTGGAACAATGCAAAGAGAAAGATTACGAACCGGGAAAAGATGTTGGCTTTTTGTCGTACAACGAAACCCCGATGAAGAAATTTATATACAAAGGAATTTCGGTTGTTTCAACTGATTTTAAAGAAATAGGAACCAAAGCAGCGGCATTTATTACGCATGACGAAGAAACGAAGTGTTATGTGCCGACAAAATTAATAATAAGAGAATCATTGTAAGTATGTATTATATCGGATATGATATTGGAAGTTCTTCTGTTAAAGCAGCAATTGTTGAAGCAGAAACGGGTAAAAAAGTGATCGTTTTGAATGAACCTCAGAACGAAATGGAAATCCTTTCGATTCACCCAGACTGGGCGGAACAAGATCCTGAAATGTGGTGGCAGTACATTTGTACAGCAACGAAAAGAGCGATTAAAGAAGCGAATATCGATGCGTCTAAAATTCAGGGAATTGGTATTTCGTACCAAATGCACGGATTGGTGATTGTGGACAAAGAAGGTACTCCGTTACGAAATTCTATTATTTGGTGTGACAGCCGTGCGGTTGAGATTGGAAATAAAGCTTTCGCGGAAATTGGAGAAGAAAAATGCATGTTGCATTTATTGAATTCGCCAGGGAATTTTACGGCTTCGAAACTGAAATGGGTTAAAGAAAATGAACCAGCAGTTTATAATAAAATTGCTAAATACATGCTTCCGGGAGATTACATCGCTTTGAAATTGACAGGAGAAGTAACGACAACTAAAAACGGTTTGTCTGAAGGAATGCTTTGGGATTATAAAGAAAATAAAGTAGCCGATTGGCTTTTAGAATATTATGGAATTGATACAGCATTAACTCCAAAAATTGTAGAAAATTTTACGAATCAGGGAGTTGTAACAGAAAAAGCTTCAGCAGAATCTGGATTGCCAGCTGGAATTCCGATTGTGTATAGAGCGGGAGATCAGCCAAATAATGCTTTGTCGTTAAATGTACTTCGTTCGGGAGAAGTTGCGGCGACAGGTGGTACGTCGGGCGTTTTCTATGCTGTTACAGAAACAAACTCAGGAAAAAGTACTCGCGTAAACAACTTTGTTCATGTAAATTATACAGAGTCAAATCCAAGAGTTGGAAAATTGCTGAATATAAACGGAGCGGGAATCCAATACCGATGGATGCGAAACAATATCGGAAATGAGTCGTATGAAGAAATGAATGAAAAAGCATCTCAGATAAATGTAGGCTCACAAGGATTGGTTGTAATTCCGTTTGGAAATGGCGCTGAAAGAATGTTCAATAACAAAAACATTGGATCTCACATTTTAAACCTGAATTTTAATATTCATACCAATGCACATTTATTCAGAGCGTCTTTAGAAGCCATTGCATTTTCGTTTGTGTACGGAATGGAATGTTTGAAAGACGATAATGCAACAATTAATGTAATTAGAGCTGGAAATGATAATTTATTCCGTTCTGAAATTTTCTCTAATACAGTGGCGACATTAATTGGGCATGAGATAGAAATTTATAATACAACTGGAGCAGTAGGAGCAGCAAGAGCAGTAGGCTTGACAGATGGTGACTTTGAAAAATTTGGTTCAGGAATTACAACAAACGATCACGTAATGACCTTTTTGCCTCTAAAAAACAAAGAGGAATACGAAGCGGCATATCAGAAATGGAAAAAAGAATTAGAATTAATATTAACAAATAAATAAAAAATCAAATGATAGTTTTAGGAGATAAAGAATACTACAAAGGTATTGGCCAAATTAAGTTTGAAGGAAAAGAATCTGACAATCCTTTGGCATTTAAATATTACAATCCAGACCAGGTTGTAGCTGGAAAAACAATGCGTGAGCACTTTAAATTTGCGATCGCTTACTGGCATACTTTCTGCGGACAGGGTAGCGATCCATTCGGACCAGGAACACAGCAATTTGCTTGGGATGCTTCATCAGATCCATATCAGGCAGCAAAAGACAAAGCAGATGCTGCTTTCGAATTCATCAGCAAAATGGGATTCGATTATTTCTGTTTCCACGATTACGATTTGATTGCTGAAGGAGCAACTTTCGCAGAATCAGAAAAACGTTTGGCTTTCATTACAGAATATTTAAAAGGGAAAAAAGCAGAGTCTGGAATTAAATTGCTTTGGGGAACTTCAAACTGTTTCTCAAACCCAAGATTTATGAACGGAGCAGCTACAAATCCAGATTTTAATGTAGTGGCAAGAGCCGGTGGACAAGTAAAATTAGCACTTGACGCAACAATCGCTTTAGGTGGAGAAAACTACGTATTCTGGGGAGGTAGAGAAGGGTATATGTCTTTACTAAACACAGATATGGGAAGAGAATTAGACCACATGGCACAATTCTTAGCAATGTCTAGAGACTACGCAAGAGCACAAGGTTTTAAAGGAACTTTCTTCATCGAGCCAAAACCAATGGAACCATCAAAACACCAATACGATTTTGACTCGGCTACAGCAATCGGATTCTTGAAAAATTACGGTTTAGATAAAGATTTCAAAATCAATATCGAGGTAAACCACGCTACATTGGCACAGCATACTTTCCAACACGAATTGGAAGTTGCGGCAAAAGCAGGAATGTTAGGAAGCATCGATGCAAACAGAGGAGATTACCAAAACGGATGGGATACAGACCAATTCCCAAATAACATTCAGGAAACTACTGAAGCCATGTTGGTTTTCTTAAAAGCTGGCGGATTACAAGGCGGAGGAGTTAATTTTGATGCTAAAATCAGAAGAAACTCTACAGACTTAGAAGATGTTTTCTTAGCACACATTGGTGGAGCTGATACTTTTGCAAGAGCATTATTGACAGCTGATAAAATCATTTCTTCTTCTCCTTACGAGAAATTAAGAAAAGAAAGATACAGTTCTTTCGATTCTGGAAAAGGAAAAGATTTCGCTGATGGAAAATTAAACTTGAAAGATCTTTATTCTATCGCTCACGAAAATGGAGAATTAAATCTTCAAAGCGGTAAACAAGAATTGTTTGAAAATATCATCAACCAATATATTTAATTGGTAAACTTCTATAAACCTAACAGGCTTTCAAAACCTGTTAGGTTTCTACAAAATATTTAGTGAGATAGAAAATCTAAAAATAATTTTAATTTTCAATGTGATAGCTATAAAACGTTATTCTCTTTAAAAATGATTTTTTTAAATAAAGACTTCGAAAATGTGTATTAAGATTATGGCTTTTTACTTTGAGATTTAAGAAAAACAGATTGAAGGTTTAGTTACTGTTTTTTGAAAATCAAAACGAATAAAAGGTCAGTTTGATAAAATAATAAGTGAGTATTTTTTATTGAAGGTTTTTTGAAGAGCAGAATCAATCGAAATGCACATTTTTCACTCACTAGAACAAGCTGAGAACTTTGTCAAAGTTTTAAACTTTGACAAAGTTTTTTTACGCAAAAATACTTTTAACTTAAACCAAAATACTTATGAAATTTTTTATTGACACTGCCAATCTTCAGGATATTGAAGAAGCGCAGGCTTTAGGCGTTTTAGACGGCGTAACGACCAATCCGTCTTTGATGGCAAAAGAAGGCATTACAGGAAAACAAAACATCCTAAATCATTATTTAGCTATTTGCAATATCGTTGACGGCGATGTTTCGGCTGAGGTGATCTCGACTGACTTTGAAGGAATGGTTAGAGAAGGAGAGGAACTGGCAGCCTTGCATCCTCAAATCGTAGTAAAACTACCAATGATTGGTGATGGAGTAAAAGCCTGCAAATATTTTTCTTCTAAAGGAGTCCGTACCAATGTAACTTTAGTGTTTTCTGCCGGACAAGCTTTATTGGCTGCCAAAGCTGGAGCGACTTATGTTTCCCCATTTTTAGGAAGATTAGATGATGTTTCGACAGACGGAATGAACCTAATCGCAGAAATCAGAGAGATTTACGATAATTATGATTATCAGACACAAATCCTTTCAGCATCAGTAAGACATACGATGCATATTATTAACTGTGCAAAAATTGGTTCCGATGTTATGACAGGGCCGCTTTCGGCAATCAAAGGATTGTTGAAGCATCCTTTGACAGATATTGGATTAAAACAGTTTGTTGAAGATGCGAAAAAGATGAATCTCTAAACTAAAATAAAAACAATACAATCCTGTAAAGCCTTTTCGTTCAGAAAGGGCTTTTTTTGTTATTTTTCAACAACCGATTGCCTTTTTTAAGTGTTTTTTAAACAAATCATGACTTATGCAGGTTTGTATTCTTCTCTCCTCAGTAATATAAGAACAATTTTTTAAATAATATGTGCTTTTTGTATTACTAAAACGATGTAGTTTTGCTGAAAATATCTTAAACCAGATGTTTTATGTTTTTTTTAAGAATTTAAATAAAACCTCTTTTTATTCTTAAATTTTTCTATGAACGACATTCGTATTTTAATAATAATTTAAAGTATTTGCTTTATAAGTAAACTATGTGTTTTTTTAAAATGGTATTTTTTAATAATTCGTAAAAAAAATTAACGCAACCGATTGTGTGTTGTTGTTTTTTATATATATTTGTTTCAATAATGATTTAGGACAGTTTTATTCTGTTTTTACTTCATTTCAAAAATCAACTAACTAAACCATACTATTAACTAATTAAACTAATTATTTATGACTAACCTTTTAATTACTAAAAGCAAATCAAAATACTTTAAAAATTTAGGATATCTGTTCCTGATGTTAGTATTTTCTGCTGCGGTAAATGCACAGACCACTGTGTCAGGAACTGTTTCTGATAGTAACGGACCAATACCGGGAGTAAATGTTTTTGTAAAAGGAACCAAGACAAGTACAGTTTCTAATTTTGACGGAACGTATACGATTGGTCCTCTTCCGGCCAATGCGATTTTATCCTTTAGTTTTATTGGCTATAAACCAAAAGAAGTAGCAGCTGCTAATAAAACTAAAATTGATGTTATACTCGAAGAAGATGTAAGCAGTCTGAAAGAAGTTGTTGTAATAGGTTACGGTACAGCAAAAAGAGGCGATTTAACGGGAGCAGTTTCAACGGTAACCAGTGCCGCAGTTGCTCAGTCTGTTGCTACAACTGTTGATCAGGTTTTACAGGGACGTGCAGCCGGGGTGCAGATACAGCAAAACAGCGGTACACCAGGAGGAAGTTCTTCCGTGCGTATTCGTGGAATTAGTTCTATTACAGGTTCAAATGAGCCGATTTATGTAATAGACGGCGTAATTATCGACGGAAACACTGGTTCTTTAAATACCAATCCGCTGGCGGGTATAAACCCTTCTGATATTGTTTCTATTGATATTCTTAAAGATGCTTCTGCCACAGCAATTTATGGTTCAAGAGCAGCCAATGGGGTCATTATGGTAACTACAAAAACAGGTAAAAAAGGAGATTTAACCTTAAATTTTGACAGTTATGTAGGATGGCAGCAAATGCCAAAAGAGCTGCAGGTATTAAACCTTAGAGAGTACGGAACTCTTAAAAATACCAGAGCAGACTTAGGAATTGTACAGCGTGACAATACTTTTATCCGACCTGATTTATTAGGAGAAGGAACAAACTGGCAGGATGAATTGTTTCAGACTGCTTTAATTCAGAATTATAATTTATCGGCTTCAGGGGGTTCTGATAATACTACTTATGCTTTAGGAATGTCTTATTTTGATCAGGAAGGGACCATCATTGGTTCTTCTTTTGATCGTATGACACTTCGGGGCGTAATTGATTCGCAGGTGAAGAAATGGATGAAAGTTGGTGTGAATATGAATGTTTATAAAACCAATCAGGTAACAACAGTTAATGATGATTCGGTAATTTTAACGGCATTAAAACAAACTCCAAACGTAGCAGCACGTAATGCAGATGGTTCTTTTGACGGTCCGGATACTACAGAGTTTGTTCAGACAAATCCACTTGGGATAGCTTTGTTAAAAGACAATTATGCTATAAACTACGGAATTAGAGGGAATGCTTATGCTGAAATTAGTTTTACAAAAGATTTAAAACTGAGGTCTCAGTATTCTATTGATTATGGTTTTGGAAACGGGTATACTTTTAATCCATCCTATACTTTTGGAGCGTTGGTGAATGATGTACGAGAAGGTACCAGAACAAAATCAACCAGCGAAAACTGGATCTGGAACAACTTACTGACTTACAATAAAACATTTGGAAAACACAGTATTAATTCTATGTTAGGTCAGGAATTTCAGGAGCAAAACTGGGAAAACCTCTATGGCTACCGTTCAGGATATTTAACAAACGGAGCCACAGATTTAAATGCGGGAGATCCTACTACAGCTAGAAATTCAAATTCAAGTTCTACAAGAGCACTTAGCTCTTATTTTGCAAGAGCGACTTATTCATTTAATGACAGATATATAGTAACGGGAACAATAAGACGTGACGGATCTTCACAATTTGCTGAGGATAATAAATGGGACTGGTTTCCTTCTGCAGCTTTAGCCTGGAAAATTTCAAATGAAGGATTTTTGAAAGACAACACAACCATTAACAATCTGAAATTACGTGCGGGATGGGGAGTTACCGGAAATTCAAGTGTTCCAAATAACGCTTATACTTCTGTATATGGTACTTCAGCAACGAATTGGGGAAGTGGTCAGATTGCGACCAATACAGCCAATCCCGATTTGAGATGGGAGAAAACAAATCAGACAAATATTGGTTTGGATCTTGGTTTTTTTAATAATAGAATTGAACTTACTGCTGACGTTTATTACAAAAAAACAGATGATTTGTTATTGCGATTATCACTTCCGGCTTATGTAGGAACATCAGGGCAGGGATCAACGACACCTCCTTATGCCAACATAGGTTCCCTTGAAAATAAAGGACTTGAGATTACATTAAACACGATCAACATGCAGCGGGAAGATTTTCTTTGGAAATCAAACTTTAATATCTCTATGAATAGATTCAAAGTACTGAAATTGAATTCGGAATCAGGAGTTTATGATCAGACTTTACAGCAGGGATCAGATGTAACAGTAGTAACCAGAAGTGCAGTAGGACAGACATTAGGACAGTTTTATGGATATAAGGTAATTGGCCGTTTTGAAAAAGCAACCGATTTTTATTATAAAGATGCCAACGGAACGGTAAAACCAACAGCTCTGCCAGAAGGAATGGTTATTGGCGAAAACGGTGTTTGGATTGGAGATTATATGTTTGAAGATGTCAATAAAGATGGAGTAATCAACGAAAAAGATGCTGGTTATATAGGAGATCCTAATCCAGACTTTACTTTTGGTTTCAACAATAGTTTTTCATTCAAAGGATTTGACGTGAGCATTTTGTTTACAGGTTCTTATGGAAATGATGTTTTAAACTATCAGAGACGCTGGTTAGAAAATCCGAGGGAAAATACCAATTTATTAAAAACAGCTTTAGGATATGCACAGTTAGAATTAATTGATCCAAACGGACCGAATGATTATCGTAATGTTCAGATTGTGGGCGGAGATCCGTACATGCCAAGAATTGCAGCCTCTTCTGCAGCTTCAGCTTCTAACTATCGTTTAAGTAACCGGTTTGTAGAAGACGGATCTTATGTAAGGCTTAAAAATATTTCTCTGGGCTATAATCTTCCTAAAGACTTATATTCTAAGTATGGTATTTCCAATATCAAAGTATATTCAAACATGCAGAACGTTTTAACCTTTACTAAATATAAAGGTTATGATCCGGAAGTTGGTGCGATCAATCAAAACCAGCTTTTAAATGGTATCGATAACGGGCGTTATCCTTCACCAATAACCACAACACTTGGAATAAATGTTAATTTCTAAAAACTGCACAATGAAAACAAAGAAAATATTTTACACGGCTTTAATCATTGCATTGCCTTTTGTCTGGACAAGCTGCAGTGATCTTTTAGACGTTGAACCAAATGATGTAATTACTAAAGAGAATTTTTATAAAACAGAGTCAGATTTTCAGGCTGCCACAGGACCGCTTTACAACAAGGTCTGGTTCGATTTTAATGATAAATTTTATTACGGATTAGGAGACGGACGTTCTGCTAATATGTATGCACCCTTTTCAGATTATATTTATCCTTTTACCGATTTGACCGAAACAGGGTTAACAGGACCTTTAGTATCTGCCTGGGGATCTTTGTATAATGTAGTGCAGCAGTCTAATAACGTTATTATTGGAATTTCCGGAAGTCCGCTTAATGATGATATCAAGAATAGATATATTGCAGAAGCCCGTTTTATGAGAGGAACGGCCTATTGGTATCTGGCTTCTTTATGGGGAGATGTCATCATTTCAACTGATCCGAGAGAACTGGTTAAAAATCCGGTAGTAAATAAAAACCCGATGAAAGATGTTTATGAATTTGCGATCCGTGATTTGGAGTTTGCTGCAAAATATCTTCCTGAAACAGCAGGACAGGCCGGGCGTTTAACAAAATATAGTGCCTTTGGAATGCTGTCCCGTGTTTATTTATCATTTTCGGGAGTAAGTGATAATCCAAACAGCGGAACCAGAAACCAGCAGTATCTGGACCTGGCTAAAAAAGCGGCCGAAAAAGTAATCAGTTCAGGTCCGTACAGTCTTATGGCAAACTATGCAGACTTATTTATGATTGAGAACAACAACAATCCGGAATCAATGTTTGCCCTGCAATGGGTTCCAAACGGCGATTTTGGAGTAAACAATACACAGCAGGCTTATTTTGCATTAGGTTCTGATATAACAGGAGACGATGCTGCCTGGGGCTACTGGACCAGAGCTTCGTATGATGTTTTAAAAGAATACGAATCAAAAGACCTTCGCCGTAAAGCCACCTGGATGGCTGATGATGATTTTTATCCTGAAATCAATAAATCAAACGGCGGTTATACCGTAGATCATAGTAAAGAATTTGTAAACGTGAAAAAAGGGGTAGTGGGTTCCACCAAAGACAATTCTAAAATCACCCGTATGAATTCTGCTTTAAATACCTATATGTTACGTCTTGGAGAAGTATACCTGAATTATGCCGAAGCGGTTTTAGGAAATAATGCCTCAACGTCAGATGCTGCCGCTTTAGACGGTGTAAACAAACTGCGTACCCGTGCAGGTCTTGACCCAAAAACTTCTTTAACTTACAATGATATCATTCACGAAAGAAGGACAGAGCTGGCAATGGAAGGGCAGTATTGGTATGATTTAGTAAGAAGAGCCTATTACAAACAGCAGGAAGTAATCAATTATGTAACAGGACAGGATCGCGGCACCGTTCAGCCTATTTTGTATGATGCTGCAACCAATACCGTTTCTATTGATCCGGCAAGAAGCAGCAGCCCTCGTGCTATTGGAGTTATCGATGCTACTATTTTCCTGATGCCTTATCCGGAATCAGAACTCGTTCAGAATCCGTTATTAAGAGAAAATCCGGTTCCCTATGAGTTTACAGAAGGAAAAATAACAGACCTGTTCTAGTATTTGAAAAAATAAATTAAAAGAAAGAGTAATATGAAATATATCTTAAATAAAAAGTATTGGGCACCCATAGCCATGCTGGGGATCATGTTCTGTAGTATGTTATTTACCTCTTGTGACAATAACGATTCTGAGGGAGGAACTATCACCATAAAAAAAGTATTTCTGGAAGATGTAAACTCATCAGTTCCGGACAGAGAAGTAAATTTTGCCCGTTTAGGGCAGACACTTCGTATTGAAGGTTCCGGTTTTACAGGATTAAGAAAAGTCTATATCAATGGGTATTCTACCTATTTTAACGTAGTCTTTGTATCTGATAATTCCATGCTGGTTACAGTTTCCGGTGATACTCCGATCCTGGATGCAGATCCTTCTGTACGCAACACGATCCGATTTGTAAATGATAACAACGAAACTACATTTTCATTCGATATTCGTGCTTCAAAACCGGTTATCAGCAGTATATCGAACACCATGCCTAACGCAGGAGAAATTATTACAGTTTATGGAACCGGTTTAACCGAAATAACCAAAGTGGTATTCCCAGGAAATATTGAAATCACATCCGGAATTACTTCTGATGAAGATGGTGAGTTTTTTACAGTGACAGTTCCAAACGGTGTTTCAGAAAACGGAGGTTCTTTATTTGTAGAAGGATCGAACGGCGGGGTCTATTCTCCGGCTTATTTTAACTTTAGAAAAGGAGTTTTATTAGACTTTGACGCAAGAGGACAGCACGGTTTCTGGGGAAGTTCAACCAGTATGATTCAGCCTGCCGATTTAGAGTCAGAAGCTTTAGGAACAGGTAATGTTTCACAAGGCAAATATGTTCCGCATCGTCCGGCCAGAATTGCTTCTTTTGATGCTGCCAAAAACAGATGTTCAGAAGTATGGACAGCAGGAAACGGCGTAGACAACTGGAGAGCACAGTTAACACCTTATATTCCAGCCAGTACCTCTCTTGATAAAGTAGCATTACAGTTTGATATTTATGTGCCTGAGGTATGGAAAGATTCAGGTTTCTTAAAAATCTGTATGGTCAACAACTTCAATGGTGGAGAATGGGCAGGAGCCGTTTACAATTACGTTCCATGGATCGTTGACGGAAAATCGGTGGCTTTTCAAACCACAGGATGGACAACTGTTACAATCCCGTTAAATAAATTTTATGCCTGGTCTAAAGAAGCCTTCACATTTGAAACTGTTTTAGCCTATCGTGAAGCAGCGACCTATCAGAATTTCGGTTTCTACTTTGAAAATTCAGATATAAAACTGTCAAATGTTACAGGAACAGCAAGTGAAGTAGAATTCCTTTCAAAAGCAACCTCTGTAAAAGTGTATACAGACAACTGGAGAATTGTATCCTTAGATACTCCGGTTTATAATGACTTTGCTAACTAAAAAACACCAAAAATGAATTATAAATATATATTACCAGTAATTGCTTCGTCCTTAATGCTTCTGGCATCATGTGATGATAATTTAATGGATTGGGAAAAAGACCCGGAACACGGAGCGGTAACAGGAGCCGAACTTCCTTTGGCTTTAGTGGAAAAGATAAGCCGTTACGAACCTTTAAAAAACTATTCGGATTTTCCTTTAGGAAACGGGATCGGAATCAGTTTATACATGAGTGACCCTGCCTATAGAAAAATTGTAAATGAGAATTTTGATGAGGTAGCGCCGGGTTATGAAATGAAACACGGTGCAATGGTAAACTCAAAAGGAGAAATCAATTTTACTACTGTAGATGCTTTTATTGCAGCCACCAAAAGTGCGGGATTAAGTGTTTTTGGACATACTTTAATCTGGCATTCCAACCAGAGTGCAGGTTACCTTAATAGTATTATTGCGCCTACTGTTATTCCGGGTTCAAGCGGAACCAATATTTTGGATATTGCTGGTTTAAAAAGCGGAGCATTTACAAACTGGTCGAGAAATAATCAGGGACAGGGAATTACAGTGGTTGATAATGCAGGTTTAGTCGCAAATTCTAAAGCGATTCAATTAATTTCATCTGCATCGTCAGCTAATTATTGGGATTTACAATTAGTCTCTCCTGCCGTATCTGTTGTAAGCGGTCATAGTTATGAAGTTTCTTTCTACATCAAATCAGATAATGCCGGTAAAGGCCGTATTTCTTTTTCGGGACTGACCAATGGTTATCCTTGGATTAATTGGGATGGCACCGGCGGAGCGGAAGCATTTACGACCTCTTCACAATGGAAACAAATTAAATTTAAATTAAATGCCAGTGATTTTGCCGTTGGAAGTAACAGTTTAAAATTAAGTTTCGATTTAGGACCTGTTCCCAATATAACCTATTTGATTGATGTCAATACACTTGCAGTCGTAGATCTTGATGCTACTACAGCGCCTGTTAACTTAATTTCTAATGGGGATTTCGAAGGCGGAACCCTGACAGGCTGGGGAGGCTGGGGTAATGGTTCTTCACGAGCTGTTTCGGCAGACGGAGAAGGTTACGGAGGCGGTTATGCGATGGTACTGACCAATCCGTTAGTGGCAAACAACTATAGTGCACAGCAGGTTTATACACTAAGTACTCCGTTGGAGCAGGGTGTTGAATATAATTTTTCATTCATGGTAAAATCTTCTGTAGCAGCCAGCCTGCAGGTAGAAGCACAAGGAGCGAATTATAATGCCGATTATTATGGCGGAATCAGTGTTACAACTGCATGGACACAGGTAACCAAAACCATTGTTCCTTCTAAAGCCGATCGTGACAAAATTATTTTCGATTTTGGAGCCGATGCCACAACGTATTATATCGATAATATCGTTTTAAGCCCGAAATCTGCTTCAGGAGGCGGTCCAACAGAACCTATTACAATTGAGAAAACAGAGGCAGAAAAAGCTAAAATCATAGGAGATGCCATGACCGACTGGATTTCTAAAATGATGACTCATTATAAAACAAGCGTTTTTGCCTGGGATGTGGTGAACGAACCTATGAAAGAAGACGGAACATTAAGAAGCGGTAACGAGGGAGATACTGCAGCAGACTATTTCTCCTGGGTAAAATATCTTGGAAAAGATTATGCGGTAACGGCATTCAAACTGGCCCGTCAATATGGGAATGAAACCGATAAACTTTTCATTAACGATTATAACTTAGAGTCCAGACTCGATAAATGCGACGGTCTGATCGAATATGTGAAATATATTGAAAGCCAGGGAGCTAAAGTAGACGGAATTGGAACACAAATGCATATTGGTCTGACAACTGATAAGGATAAAATTGTTCAGATGTTCCAGAAACTGGCCGCTTCAGGAAAATTAATTAAAATTTCGGAGCTTGATGTAAGGCTGGGTACAGCAACGCCTACGGTAGCGCAGCAGGCTTCACAGGCAGAAATGTATCAGTACGTAATCGATATGTACAAAAAATACATTCCGGCTGCACAACAGTATGGAATAACAATTTGGGGAGTTTCAGATAATCCAAAAGAACATGAATATTGGTTACCGGACGAATCACCAAATCTTTGGGATGCTAATTACGTTCGTAAACATGCCTATAAAGGAGCAGCTGATGGTCTTGCCGGAAAAGATGTGAGCAAAGACTTTTCAGGAGAGTTGGTTAAGTAAGTTTTAGTGTAATTTTAATCCATAATACGAGCCTTAAAAAGTTTGTATTATGGATTATTTAATTTTTAAAAGCAGAGGAATGTTCAAATTTTCCAGACATACAGCCGTTATCTTTTTTTCTATGATACTACAGTTTGGGTTTTCACAGGAAAAAATACCACATCTTCAAAAAAAAGGAAATAAAACCAGTCTTGTAGTTAATAATCAGCCTTTTATTATCCGGGGAGGCGAATTAGGAAATTCTTCAGCAACCAGTATGGAAAGCATGGAAACCATCTGGCCCAAATTGGCTGATATGAATCTCAATACTGTTTTAACGCCAATCTATTGGGAACTTATAGAACCAGAAGAAGGAAAATTTGATTTTGCCTTAGTGGATGATTTAATTCTTAAAGCCAGAAAAGAAAATTTAAAATTGGTTTTCCTGTGGTTTGGTTCCTGGAAAAACAGTATGTCCAGTCATGCACCGGCCTGGGTAAAACTAAATCAGAAAAAATATCCAAGGGTAAAAGATGACAAAGACAAAAGCCATGAAATTCTAACGCCTTTCAACGATGATAATCTGCAGGCCGATTTAAATGCGTTCAAAAAATTAATTACGCATATTAAAGATTTCGACCAGAACGAACAAACCGTAATAATGATTCAGGTCGAAAATGAAATCGGAATGCTGCCAACGGCACGTGATTACCATCCTTTGGCAAATGCCGCTTTTAAAAAAGAAGTGCCCAAAGAACTACTTCAGTATTTGCAGAAAAACAAAGACAAACTGGTGCCCGAATTTTTAGAAATCTGGAAGAAAAACGGATTCAAAACTTCCGGAAACTGGGAAGCTGTTTTTGGAAAAGGATTGCATACCGATGAAATTTTTATGGCTTGGTATTTTTCTAAATTTACCAATCAGGTGGCAAAAGCCGGAAAAGACATTTACCCGATTCCGATGTTTGTGAATGCAGCTTTAAATGCACCCGAAAAAAAACCGGGACAATACCCAAGCGCAGGACCATTGCCGCATATCATGGATGTTTGGAAAGCAGCAGGAAATACAATAGACTTTTTAGCACCTGATTTCTACAATCCTTCTTTTAAACAATGGAACGATTTATTTACGCAACAAGGTGATCTGTTATTTATTCCCGAACATCGTTTTGATGAAACAGCTCCGTTTAAAGGCTTATACGCCATCGGACATTACGAAGCGATTGGTTTTTCACCATTTTCTATAGAATCAGTTGCCGATGCGAAAAAAGAACCGCTTGGGAAAATCTATGATTTAGTCCAGCAGTTAACCCCAACGATTGAAGCTTACAAAGGGCAGGGAAAAATAGACGGTGTTTTGTTAGACAAAGAAAATAATACACAGATTCTAAAAATGGGTGATTACGAATTGACCTTTAAGCACGATTATACCTTAAATTGGTCCGATGGCGCAAAAGCAGATGTCTGGCCAATGTCAAGTGCCATTATTATAGAAATTGCCAAAGACGAATTTTATATTGCAGGTTCCGGAATTGTGGTGACTTTTAAGAGTTTAAAAGAAAATCTGAACGCCGGAATTTTAAAAACCGATCAGGGAGTTTTTGAAAATGAAAAATGGAGAACCATCAGACATTTTAATGGAGACCAAACGCATCAAGGCAGACATTTGAGAATTTCAGTCGGCGATTACGAAATTCAAAAAATAAAATTATATACTTATGAATAGTTTTTTTTCTGCCACGAATTCACGAATTTTTTCATTAAAATCTTTGTCTGCAGAATAATCAAATTACACAAATTAATTTGTGTAATTGCGGATAATTAAAACACAAAGAAAGAATTAGATAAATTCGTGAATTCGTGGCTAAAAAAAAATCGCAACAAGAAAGACTAAATAGCATGAAAAAAATAATACTACTTACATTTCTATTATCTTTTGCAATCAACGCGCAGATCAAACTGCCAAGATTGATTAGCGACGGAATGATTTTACAACGCGATACCAAGACCAACATTTGGGGCTGGGCATCACCGAAAGAAAATATAGAACTCGATTTTAAAGGTAAGACATATAAAACCACAGTTTCAGAAGATGGAAAATGGACCATCCAGCTTCCGTCACAAAAAGCAGGCGGACCGTTTGAAATGACTTTAAAAGGAAGCAATACAATTGTTTTGAAAAATATTCTGTTTGGAGATGTATGGCTGTGTTCGGGACAATCGAATATGGAACTGCCAATGGAGCGTATCAAAGACAAATACAAAGAGATAATCGCTAAATCTGAAAATTCGGAAATCAGACAATTTTTAGTGCCGGACGAATATTATTTTGAAAAAGAAAGAAATGATTTTTCTTCGGGTTCGTGGGCAGAAGCAAATCCGCAGAACGTTTTACAGTTTACAGGCGTTGGCTATTTTTTTGCTTTAGAAATTTATGAAAAATATAAAATTCCAATTGGATTAATCAATAGTGCTTTGGGCGGTTCTCCGGCAGAATCATGGATCAATGAAGAAGGAATCAAAAAGTTTCCCGATTATTACCAGGAATACTTAAAATTCAAAGATGGGAAACTCGAAAAAGAAATTGACGCAAACGACCGAAAAGTAAGTTCAGACTGGTACAAATTATTAAATGAAACCGACTCTGGATTGAAAAATAAATGGAGAAATTCAGTTGCTGTTTCCGATTGGAAAACAATGAATATTCCGGGTTATTGGGCTGACGGAGAATTGGGAAATACGAATGGTTCAGTTTGGTTTAAAAAAGAATTCACTTTAGAAAAAATCAAAGAAAATCAGGCCAAAATTATTTTAGGAAGAATTGTCGATGCCGATTCGGTTTTTGTAAACGGAAATTTTGTGGGAACCACTTCTTATCAATATCCGCCCAGAATTTATTCTTTCAATGCTTCTATTTTAAAAGAAGGAAAAAACGAAATTACCATTCGTGTGATCAATAATTCCGGAAGAGGAGGTTTTGTGACCGATAAGCCATACGAACTCATTATTGGCGACAAAACCATTGATTTAAAAGGAAGCTGGAATTATAAATCAGGCTCAAAAATGCAGCCGCTTCCCGGACAGACTTTCGTGCGATGGAAACCAGTCGGACTTTATAATGCTATGATTGCTCCAATTAAAAATTATCCAATCAAAGGAGTTTTGTGGTACCAGGGTGAAGCTAATACCAAAAAGCCTTTGGAATATACCGCTTTAATGGAAACTTTAATAAATACGTGGCGTAGAGAATTCAAACAGGAAAAACTTCCTTTTCTACTCGTTCAGTTACCCAATTTTATGGATCCAAAACCAGAACCAGCAGAAAGCAATTGGGCAGTTTTAAGACAACAGCAATTAAACACATTGAAAATACCAAATACAGGATTGGCCATAACAATAGATTTAGGCGAATGGAACGATATTCATCCGCTCAATAAATTTGATGTAGGGAAAAGATTGGCTTTACAAGCGAGAAAATGGGTTTACGGAGAAAAAAAATTAACAGCATCTGGCCCGCTTTTTCAGTCGATGAAGCAAAACGGAAATAAATTGATTTTAAGTTTTTCAGATATTGGAAAAGGTCTGCAAATTAAAAACGGAAACGAATTGAAAGAATTTGCAATTGCCGGAACCGATGGAAAATTTGTCTGGGCAAAAACAATTATTGAAGGAAATACAGTTGTAGTCTGGAATGATGTTGTTACAAATCCGGTAAAAGTGCGTTATGCCTGGGCCGATAATCCCGATCAAGTGAATTTGTATAATAAAGAAGATTTGCCTGCTTCGCCTTTTGAAACAGAGTTGAAGTAGTTTTTTATACATTTTAGAAATAGTTACAAAGATTTTCTGTAGAGACGCATCGCAGTGCGTCTACATCTGGTATATCGACAAACATTGTGTTAGACGCACTGCGGTGCGTCTTTACTATAGACAGTGATAAAATCAAAATCTCTTCTTGAATTTTAAATTTTTAGTTGAAAGCTAGATTCTCCATCAGTTCCTCTAAATGACAAACTGTATGAAAACCTCAAAGAGAATTTTTAATTTTTAATTCTCAATTTTTAATTGATAACCAAATTCTCCATCAGCATTTTCAAAAAAGTAGTAACCGCCTTCTTTTCATACGCTTCTTTTAAAGAAATCAGCATAGCCGTTCTCGTCATATTTTCTCCTTTTATGGGAATCGCATGCAGGTCTTTTTCGTTTTCAATTGTCGTTTTCGTTAAAATCGTGTGCCAGTTTCCCGTTTTAATCAGTTCCAGTAAAGTCGGAATATCATTGATTTCGATGGTAACTTTAGGATGAAGATTATCTTTTTCAAAAGCTTTATTGATAAACTGCGTGGTACTGAAACCACTCGACGGCAGGGCAAGCGGTAAAGAACTAACCTCATCGAGTGAAATACTTTTTTTATTGGTAAATGGCGTTTCAGCTGAGGTAACCAAAGCCATTGGAGATGTAAATAATTCTCTGTATTTGAAATGTGCTTCGGATGCAATTTCTTCAAAAGTCAAAATCACATCCAGTTCAAAATGATTCAGTTTATGAATCAATTCCTGCGAAGTTCCAAAGACGATTTCAAATTGAATTTTAGGAAACTCAGAACTAAACAAAATCAAAGCTTTGGTTACCACATGGCGCAATGCATACGTAACGCCGATAGCAATTTTCCCGGTTTCAAGATTATTCAAATCTTTTAAAAGTTCAAATCCGTCAGAAGCTTTGTTGACAGACTGCTGTGCATAAACCGAAAATAAATCACCGGCTTCTGTAAGCGTAATTCGTTTTCCGATTCGGTTAAAAAGCGGTACCTGCAGTTCCTCTTCCAATTGTTTAATTTGCTGCGATAAAGTGCTTTGACTGATATAAAGCGCCGCTGCGGCTTCGGTAAAATTCAGTAATTCTTTGGCTTTCAGAAAATATTTAAGCTGTCGAAGTTCCATTTCTAAATCGGTTTTATCGATTGATTTTATCGAAAAATAAGGTTTTACAAATATAGAAATTCTTAAGAACTTTGTCATGTTTCAAAATCAAAGCAGAAGAAAATGAAAATTATAGCTTTACAAGAAGGAAATTATATAGCCGATTCAGACAAAGAATTCAAGCTCATTACAGAAAACACAACCGAAAAGGGGCTTAAAATGGCCATTCAGCCTTTTGTTGTGATTACAGATAATGATGTCATATTACTAGATTTTGGTTTAGGATTTATGAATGACGGAGTTCCGTTTATTCATGAAATGCTGAGAAAAAATAATATGGAACCGGAACAAATAACAAAAGTTTTGGTTTCGCATTTACACAAAGATCATATCGAAGGAATTGGTTATTTTAATGAAGGTAATTTTGTTTGTAATTTTCCCAATGCTGCCATTTACATTCAGGAACGCGAAATAGATTTTGCTTTAGAACAAATCAATAATCCTTCATATGTTTTTGAAATTTTAAATGAGTTAAAAAAACTGCCTAATGTCAAGTTAATGCAAGATGATAACGGACAGATTACCGACGAAATTTTCTACGAAGTTTCGGCTGGACATACCCAATATCATCAGGTTTTCTGGATCAAAGCCGATGATGAAATTGTTTTTTACGGTGCAGACGATCTGCCTCAGAAAATATACTGGTCAATGCACGTTGCTTATAAAACAGACTTTGACGGAAAAAGAGCGATGGAATCCCGAAAAAAATGGGAACAGCAGGCCAAGGATGAAAACTGGAAAGTGCTTTTTTATCACGATATGAAAATACCGGTTTTAGAAATTTTTGAACAAAAAATGGAAAACGTATCCTAAAATGAAAGATTTGCAATCCATGCCGGCTTTAATTATTTATGGTTCTCTGGCGCCTGGACAATCCAATCATTCGGTTATGAATCCTGTAAAAGGCGATTGGCAGAAAGCTAAAATAAAAGGAAAACTGGAAGAGGGAGGCTGGGGTTCGTCGTTAGGATATAATGGTTTTATTCCGATGTCCGAAAATGAAGCCGAAACAATCAACTGTTATGTACTGTTTTCAGAAGATCTTACTACTCACTGGGATTATCTGGACGAATTTGAAGGAGACGGTTACACCCGAATTGAAACCGAATATGAACTCGAAACCGGAATAAAGGGAATAGGATTTATTTATGCTTTAAATCGATAAATTGAAAATTCAGATTATTAGTTTAATCTGAATTTTTTTTTCTTCGAAAATAGAAGAAACAACACACTTTTAACCTTTTCTTCCAATGAAGTTCTTAGAATAGAAAAAGCTTTTGTAATCTGTGCTTCAACCGTTTTGATCGAAACATCCAGATGTTCGGCGATTTCAATATTAGTCAGACCTTCTTTTTTACTCAGAATAAAAACCTCTTTACATTTAGGCGGCAGATTCTGAATTTCTTTATTTACGGCATTTAAAACCCTTTGAAAAGCTTCCGAATCTTCTTCCTGAACAATTCCGTTCAATGCATCATAATAGGATTTTTCCAATGAAAACAAAGACTGGTTTTTTCGGTATAAATCGATAAATTCGTTATACGTCAGTTTATAAAGAAAACTTTTTAAAGTATGGTCTGATTTTAGTCTTGTACGCTGCTCCCAAACCTTGATAAATACATTTTGTACAATATCTTCGGCACTGTAAACATTCTTAACCAGACTGTTAGCGTAAACGCAGAGTTTATGATGATAGGTGTCGATTAAATAGGTATAAGCCATTTCGTCTCCGTTTCTAAGAGATTCAATTAATACAGCATTATCGTTATAATCATCCGTTTTCATAGAAACAAATATATAAATTTATAGTTTTTAAGGTCTAAACTAAGTCCCTATTTAATAAAAAAGACTTCTTTTTCCCTTTTTCTATTTGAAATTTATTACAAATGAAAAAGACAGAAAACGGCAAATATAAAAACATTTATTCTTTTATTTCTATCAAATTAGTAGAATTTAGTGAACGAAAAAACTTGTGAAAAATAAAAAAAGCATCAAAATGAAAAAAACTTTATCAAATTGTTAGGGTTTTGTTTTTTTGCTTCGTAATAATATTAAAAACAACTAAAATGACCGTGAAAAAATCAGAACGATTAATCGTGAAATTTATCACAAATCAGGCAAGTCAGGACGAAATAGAGCAGTTGACTGAATGGCTGAAGGAAGATGAAAATCAAATTGTGTTTAAGGATTTTGTAAAAACCAATTACGCAATAGATACCGCTATGAATACTTTTGATTCTACTGAAGTCAGAAAGCAGCTTGCTGAAAGAATGCAGAAAGAAAACAATGTTTTCTATAAAAGAAGATTTTCATCGTATTATAAATATGCGGCCATTTTGATTGTGGCTCTGGGCGGATTTTATCTGTATAAAAACTCTTCCAGTACTGTAACAGGGCATGCCAAACAAAATGTAGTGATTCCAAGAGAAGATGAAATTGTACTGCAGCTGGGCGGTGAATCGCAGAATCTTAATCCTAATGAAGCCAGAAACATAACGGACAAAGACGGAAATGTAATTGGAAGACAGGAAAAAGACAGATTGGTGTATACCAAAGCATATTCTGAAGGAACTCTGGTTTACAATACAATCCGGATTCCGTACGGGAAAAAGTTTGAAGTGCAATTGTCAGACGGAACTCTGGTGCATTTAAATGCCGGAACCTCATTACGTTATCCGGTACAGTTTGTTAAAAGTCAAAACCGACAGGTGTATCTTTTGGGAGAAGCTTTTTTTGAGGTAGAAAAAGACAAAGAACATCCGTTTAACGTAAATACACAAAACATAAATGTGGAGGTTTTAGGAACTAAGTTCAATGTTGATACGTACAGTGAAAATATTAGTACTGATGTCGTTTTGGTTGAAGGAAAAGTGTCGTTGTTTAAAGACCGGAAAACAAAAGAAAATCAGGTGTATCTGAAACCCGGAGAAAAAGGTTCAAATGAAAGAGGGCAATCCAAAATTACAACAGAACAGGTTAATACAGAGTATTACACTGCCTGGGTAAAAGGAAGTCTGGTATTCAAAAATGCTTCGTTCGACGATATTATCAAAAAGCTCGAACGACGTTATAATGTGACTTTTATCAACCGGAATAAAATGCTCGGTAAAGAAATTTTTAATGCCCGTTTTGATAACGAACCTATCGAAGTAGTACTGAAATATTTCAGCGACAGTTATGCGATTGATTACGATATAGATAGAGATAAGATTACTATTAAATAGAATTAAGAATTAAGAATTAAGATTATAGTTAGAATCTAAAACTTAAAATCAGAAATCCAAAATAAACTAAACGCCTATGTAACAAAACCCAAAAAGAAGGGATCGGCATTTAAATAAAAAAACCGGAAAATGCGCCAACATTTCCCGGTAGAATACAATGCGATCAGTTAATTAACCAACCAACATTAAAAAACATTTTAAAAGTATGAAAAAACTATTGAACAGAATCAGGTTCGACGAACCTTTTTTGAAATTCGATTTGAAGATGAAATTGACCACATTATTTCTATTAACCACTCTCACGGTTATGCAGGCGGGTGTAACCTACTCGCAAAAGGCAAAAATGTCTTTCAATGCCCGTAATATGACGGTTGCGAAGGCTATCGAAAAGCTGGAATATACAACCAGTTACAGATTTGTTTACAATGTAAAATCAGTTGATTTAAACCGTACGATCGATGTAAATGAGAGCAATGTTTCTATCGAAACAATACTAAATACTATTTTCGGCAATACCGGGACAGATTATAAGGTTTCAGGGAACCATATTATTCTGATGGCCAAAAAAGCTCCGGCTGAACCAACAGCGGTAAAACCGGAACAGGATTTTATTGTAAAAGGAAGGGTTACAGACGAAAAAGGAATGCCTTTAGTAGGTGCTGCAGTTGCTGATAATGGTTCAGGAAGAGGTGTAAATACTGACTTTAATGGGGAATACCAAATTATTGCTGTAAGCAGCGAAACTACCTTAGCTTATAGTTATTTGGGATACATAAGACAGGAAATAAAAGTAGAGGGCAGAAGTGTGATCAATGTGGTACTGAAAGAAGATACAGTTGAATTAGGTGAATTAGTTTTAACAACCGGTTATCAGAATATTTCGGCAGAACAGGTAACAGGATCTTTTTCTAATTTAAAATCAAAAGATTTTCAGGAACAGCGTTTAAATAGTTTAAATTCTATTTTAGAAGGCCGTATTGTGGGGTATCAGGATGGTAAAATTCGAGGTACCACTTCGATGACAGGAGTAACAGCTCCTTTGTATGTTATTGACGGTTTTCCGGTAGAGAATACAAAGCTGACAGCATTTTCGAGCATAGAAGAAAACCTGCCAAGTCTTAACTTAGAAGATATTGAAACCATTACCGTATTAAAAGACGCAGCGGCTTCGTCTATTTACGGAGCCCGTGCTGCTAATGGTGTAGTAGTAATTACTACGAAAAAAGCAAAAGCAGGAAAAACCAATATTTCTTTTTCAAGTAATTTAACCATTACACCGTACCGAAATTATACAGACAACCTTACGGATTCTGCCGATATTATTAGTCTGGAAAAAGGATGGGCAGCAGGAAACCCAAATTTACAGGGTACCAATGCTGCGGCTTATTCACAGTCTTTGCTAAACAATGCCGTATTTAAAAGCATTGGAATGCAGACTATTCTAAACGGTTACGCAGGAAATATTTCGCAGGCAGAAGCCAATAATCGTTTAAACCAGCTGGGATCAAAAGGTTATAAATATTATGATGACGCTGCCCGATATGCCAAACGTGACCAGTATTTTATGCAGCACAACCTTAGTTTAGGCAAAGCAACAGAAACCAATACTTTTAATGCTTCCCTGACGTATAAAGACAATCAGCTGGAAGATATTTATACAGAAAATCAAACGGTAGGACTTAATCTGAAAAACTCCACACAAATTAACAGCTGGCTGTCTTTAGATTTAGGAACTTACATCAATTATGGGAAAGGTGATACCCAGAGTTATTTACCGTTATCTTCAGGAGCAGGATACAAATATCAGCCATACAACCAATTGGTAAACGACGACGGTTCTAATTTTGTATCGACTGCAGCTTCCCGTTACAACAACTTTACGCTTCAGTCTATGCAGACTTATGGACTTTATAATATGGATATCACGCCCATGGACGAGATGGGAAGAAATTTAATCAATTCTAAAACATTCTTAAACAGGACTTTTGCAAAATTTAATGTGAAATTTAGTAAAGCATTTAATTATAATGCCATGTTTCAGTATGAGTATGGTGCAGATCGTGCCCGTCAGGTACGGGATAAAGATTCCTATAGTGTGAGATCTTTGGTAAACGGTATGGTTACCATTGTCAATAACAAAGCCGTTTATAATTTGCCTTATGGCGATATTGTTAAAGAAAGCAATCAGTTTTCTAATGCCTATAACTTCCGCCAGCAGTTAAATTTCGATCAGACGTTTAATGATAAACATGATTTTTCTGCTATTGCCGGTATGGAAATACGACACTCTAGACAAGAGTACAGCAATAATACCCGTTACGGATACGATGCACAGACTTTGGCTTTTACCCCAATCAATCAGGCCGATCTGCTTAAGGTATACGGAACCGTTTTTGGCGGTTATTTAAGCCAGAGTGATTTTTCATTAGAAAAAGAATTAATGAACCGTTATGTTTCTTTTTACAGTACGGGAGGTTATACCTATGACAGAAGATATACGATATCCGGAAGTGCTCGTCTGGATCGTTCGAACCTTTGGGGAACCGACAATAAATACCAGAATAAACCAACCTGGTCAGCCGGAGCAGGATGGAACATTGATAAAGAATCATTCTTTCAGGCTTCATGGATAAATGCACTTAAACTGCGTGCTTCGTACGGTATTGGAGGAAACGTTGCCAAAGATGCAGCCCCTTATTTAACAGCATACTACAATTCAAACTCAAATGTTGGAGGACTGCAGGGAGCTGTAAATTCGAGACCAAACCCGGAGTTGTCATGGGAAAAAACAACAACAACTAATATTGGTTTGGATTTCTCATTATTTAACAACAGACTAGGCGGAACCTTTGACGTATACAATAAAAAAGGACAGGATTTATTAGCGAGCAGCCAGGGAATTCCAACTGAAGGATGGGGTTATTCTACCTACAAGATCAATAATGGTGAAATGACCAACAAAGGGATCGAAGTTAGTTTAAGAGGAGCAATTGTACAGACACCTTCCTTTACCTGGGACGCTTCCGTTTTATATGCTTATAACAAAAACAAAGTAGATTACGTAAACGTGGAAGCTCCGGTTTATTTCCTTCAGTTAGATTATCCAATGTCTTTCCCGAGAGTTGGTACTAATTTTAATTCTATTTATGGTTACAAATGGGCCGGTTTAAGTGACAAAGGTTTACCTCAGGTTTATGATGCACAGGGCAATGCAACCATTTACAATCCGGGCAGTTTAGAGGCTGTAAAAGATTTTGGTTCAACAGTGCCATTGCACAGTGGATCTTTCCGTACCTCGGCTTCTTATAAAAACTGGTCACTTTCGGCACTTTTCATTTACGAATTGGGGCATAAAATCAAAAATACTTTCCTTCCTATGTTAACTAATGAATATTCGGGTGCTTTGGGAGGTTATGTAACCGATATCAGTATCGTAAACAATCATATTGCCAATCGCTGGCAGCAGCCGGGAGATGAGGCTTTTACCAATATCCCGAGAGCCGTTTACGAATATGAACCAGAATTTAATTCAGATTCCCGTACTATTTATTCGTATGCAGATGTAAACATTCTGGATGCTTCCAATGTGAGATTGAGTAACGTTTCATTGGCGTATCAAATGCCAAAAGAACTTATCAGAAAAGTAAAATTAGACGGTGTGCGTTTTAATTTAAATGCAGAGAACGTATATACTTTTGCTAAAAGCAGAGATGCTAAATTTCTTTTAAACGGCTTTCAGTCGCCAAGCTTTGTATTGGGTGTAAACGTTAATTTCTAATTTAAAAAGACTAAACGATGAAAAATATATATAGAAAGGCAGCCTGTTTATTAGTTTTAGCATTGACTTTTGCCTCTTGTGACAACTATCTGGACGATGCACCTAAAGGTTATAAAGTACCGGAAACCCTGGCCGATTATGAGGCTTTTATGCGTGATGAATACAACTTTAGAGTAGATGTGAGAGGTGCTTTAGATGTACTAAACGACCGATTTTTATCAATTGCGTCTTTATCCAACGACCGACTGGCCTCTGCCAATTATATGTGGGATGAAAATGCCGACCGTATTGCCTTAAAACAATCAGATGAAACAGCTTATTATGCCGGTTACAGTGCTATTTCGAGCTGTAATCTGATTATCGAAAACGCGCTGACGACCACCAAAGCTTCCGAAGAAGACAAAAGAATTCTTTGGGCAGAAGCCAAAGTAATGCGTGCTATGAGCTATTACAATCTCGTTAATTTTTATGCTGATACCTACACAGCGTCAACAGCCGGAACAAAATTATCTGTACCGTTAATTACCAGTGCTAATATCAACGCACCAAGTAAACAGGTAACTATTCAGGAATTGTATGATTTTATTTTAAATGATGTTAATGAAGCAGTACCATATCTGCCAAAAACGGCACAGACCATCCTGCATCCTAATTTAGGAACAGGATATGCCTTTTTGTCAAGAGTTTATCTGCAGATGAGCAATTATACCGAAGCTTTAAAATATGCCAATTTAGCTCTGGCTGAAAATGATAAATTATACGACTGGATAGGGTACTACAATGCCAATAAAGCCATTATTGATCTTCCAAATTCCTATACCACAACCGTATCGCCAATGGGCTACAACTATGTAGAGAATTACAATATGCGTCATGGTTCTACCATCTATTCCTATTCTACTTTAATTACAGAATACGATATTCCGGTAGCCCGTGCACAGCGTTTTGAAGAAGGAGATACCCGTTTTATATCACGTTGGAAAATCAGGACTGTGGGAGCTGAAACTTCGTACAGAAGAACATTATCAGGCAGTTTCAATTATGCCGGAATGACTACTGTCGAAGTTTATCTGATTAAAGCAGAATGTCTGGCACGTGATAATAAAATCAGTGAAGCATTAGGCGTTTTAAACACTGTTCGTAAAACCCGTATTCTTCCGGCTTCTTATCAGGATATCAACACGACTGATAAAACCACGGCTCTAAATGCTATTTTCAGAACCAAAAACAACGAGCTTATTTTAACAGGAGTTCCTTTTGCTGATGCACGCCGTTTAAATGCAGAGGGTGTTTATACAGTAGGTTTCTCAAAAAACGTAAACGGAACTACTTATACTTTATCCCCAACTTCTCATTTATGGACCATGCCTTTTCCGCAGGGAGCCATAAAAAATCCGGGAAATGGGACTTTAACACAAAATGTAGCTAAATAATAATCTAAAAAACTTCCTGACTAGGAACTCCGAAAGGGGAGTTTTTTCTAAAAATATCAATCAAAAATGAATACAATTAAATATAAAATAACAGGATTATGCCTGGGTTTGTTTCTGGCTGTAAACAGTACCAGCGCACAAAAGAAAAAAACAGCTGCGGCTGCGGCAGCTTCTTACACTATTGAAGGAAACATTACGGGTATCGAAGACGGCACAGCTGTAAAATTAATTCCGGGCGGTACACATTCATCAGAATTACCTGTTGCGGAAACAGTACTAAAAGAGAGTAAATTTACGTTTACCGGAAAATTAAAAGAACCAAGATTTTTCTATATAGTTTTTGGAAAGAATAAAGGAAATTTTCCAGTTATGGCAGAAAATTCTAAAATAAAAATTACGGCTTCTGGAAGTGTTTCCACTGATGAGGGGCAATTTATCAGATTCAAAGATGTAGTAATTACAGGCTCTAAATCACATGATTATTACGAAAAAGAAACGGCTTTTAAAGAAGAATTAAATAAAGATTATGCGGCTTATCATGTTGGAATAGACGAATTGAGCAATAAAGTCGGTAAAGCCAGAAAAGAAGGAAATAAAAAAGTATTAGATTCTCTTTACGCTACAGAAGAATGGAAAGTATTTGAAGCAAAAGAAAAAGCCTTTTTTACCAAAGTAGAAAAAACAACGTTAGATCTTATTGCAAAACATAAAGAAACCTGGTGGGGACCCTTTTTTATGATGACCAATTTCAGTTATTTCACACCGGAACAAAAACCATTGTACGATCAGTTTTCTGAAGCAGCGAAGAAAAGTTATTACGGACAAATTTTAGATAAAGATTTGAATCCTAAATCTTTAATAGGAACCAGTATTGCTAACTTCAGCTTAAAAGATAAAGACGGAAAATCATACAATGCCAAAGACATTACAGCAGGAAAAAAATATATTTTAGTTGATTTCTGGGCTTCCTGGTGCGGGCCATGCCGTAAAGAAATTCCAAACCTGAAAACAGCCTATGCAGAATATGCAGAGAAGGGATTTGAAATTTTAAGCATTTCTATTGATAGTGATGAAAAAGCCTGGCAGAAAGCGTTAGCTCAGGAAAACATGCAGTGGCATAACCTTCTGGACGATGATAAAGTAAGTAAAACATTTAATGTAAAAGCAATTCCGGCAACCTATTTAGTTGATAGTAAAGGTATCATTATCAGCGACAATTTAAGAGGAGCAGAATTAGAAGCAAAATTAAAAGAACTATTAAAATCTTAATTTTTAAGTTTACAGTCGCAGTCAATACTGAAAACCGAGACTGAGACTGAGACGGAAAACTAAAAAAAATAACACACATGAAAAGTACAATCTTAAAATCGTCATTATCTTTTTTAGTACTGGCAGCCGTAACCGCTTCCTGTTCTAAAAAAGAAGGATTTACTATTAACGGTACCATCGCCGGATTAGACAAAGGAATGGTTTATCTGGAAAATACAGATGAAAACGGAAATAATAAAATTGCAGATTCTGCAGAAATCAAGCCGGGTGGGACTTTTGTCTTTACCGGAAAAGTATCCGAACCTTTGTTATACAGTATTAAACTTAAAGGACAGGACTTTGGGGCTTTTTTCCTGCTGGATAATGAAGACATAAAACTAGAAGCGCAGAAAGATTCTATTTTTAAAGCTAAAGTTACCGGGTCTGCACAAAATGATGTTTACAAATCGTATTACGATATTGAATTCAAAAAAATCCAGAATGTTGCCGGACCAATCTACAAATTATCCGATTCGTTAACCCAAAACGGAAAAGTAGAATTATCAGGAGATCAGAAAAAGGCAATGGATAAAAAGTGGAAAGACCTTGATACTTTTGCTGTTGATCTGACAGATAAATTCATTAGAAAAAATAAAGATAAAACGGCCGCAGTTCTCGTAATTAACGACCGTATTGTATCCTATGGAACTCCGGAACAGGTAAAAATGTATTATGCCCTTTTATCTCCTGAAATACAAAAATCGATTTACGGAAAACAATTAAAAAAGGCCATTGAAATTAATGATAAAACAGCCATAGGTGTTGCTGCGCCAGAGTTTTCTCAAACGGATGTTAACGGAAAAGTGGTAAAACTTTCAGATTACAAAGGAAAATATGTTTTAGTAGATTTCTGGGCTTCCTGGTGCGGACCGTGCCGAAAAGAAAATCCAAATGTAGTTCTGGCTTACAAAACCTATCACGAAAAAGGATTTGATGTTTTAGGCGTTTCCCTGGACAATAAAAAAGAACCTTGGGAAAAGGCCGTAGAAAAAGACGGATTAACCTGGACTCATGTTTCAGACTTAAAAGGATGGCAGAATGAAGCTGCTGTTTTATACGGTGTAAAAATGGTGCCAACCAACTACTTAATTGGCCCTGACGGAAAAATCGTTGCCAAAAATCTTAGAGAAGCCGAGCTGCAGTCTAAGTTGAAAGAAATTTTCAGTAAATCATAGATTAGTATCCAGTCTCCAGTCACAGTTTTCAGTCTCAGTAAAAACTGAAAACTGTGATTGTGACTGAAAACTAAAAAAAATCATAAAACATGAAAAAGTACATCTTCGTGGGCTATTGCTCACTAGCTTTCTGCACCCTTATTTCAGCGCAGAATAAATCAGTTAACTTCAGGAAAATAAAAGAATTAGGCGGTATAGAAGAATATTTATACCAGCCAAACGGTATGAGTGTTTTACTGCTGCAGGACAATGCTTCACCGGTTGCAACGGTGCAGATTGTGTATCGTGTAGGTTCTAAACATGAGGTTTTAGGAAACACGGGATCTACGCACCTTTTAGAACATTTGATGTTTAAGGGAACGCCCAGTTTCAACAAAAAGAACGGAAATACCATTACTGATGTGCTTCAGAATACGGGAGCACAGTTAAACGCCACGACCTGGTACGACAGAACCAACTATTTTGAAACGCTGCCAAGTGATAAAATCGAACTGGCCATTCAGATTGAAGCCGACAGAATGCGAAACTCTTTATTGCTTAAAGAAGACAAAGAAGCCGAAATGACGGTAGTTCGTAACGAATTTGAGCGCGGAGAAAACAATCCGAATAGTTTACTGGACAAAGAAATCTGGGCTTCGGCCTATATTGCACATCCGTATCATCATTCAACAATTGGATGGAAATCAGATATTGAAAATGCGCCAATCGAAGTTTTACGTAATTTCTACAATACCTATTATTGGCCGGATAATGCCACTTTAACCATTATTGGCGACTTTAAAAAAGAGAATGTTTTTGAACTGATCGAAAAATATTTCGGAAAAATTACAAAAGCACCGCACGTTATGCCGCAGCCTTATACGCAGGAACCGGAGCAATACGGTGCCCGTAAAATAGTAGTAAGAAAACCGGGAGAATTAGGTGTAATAAACAAAGCCTATAAAATTCCGGGTGCTTTACACGAAGATCTTCCGGCTTTGAATATTTTGGGAGAAATTATAGGTTCAGGGCCTTCAGCAATTTTAAATAAAACTTTTGTTGACAGCCGTTTAGGAATTTATGCGTATGCAAGTGCAACAAATTTCAAAGAAGTCGGTCTTTTTACCATTGGCGTTGGTTTTCCAACCTCATCTAAACATGAAGATATCGATGCAAAAATCAGCGAAGTGGTAGCAAAAATTCAAAAAGGAGGTGTAACACAGGATGAGGTAAACAGAGTAGTGGCCAAAATCAGTGCGCAGACTATTTTAGGAAGAGACGGTTCTGGCGTAATTGCATCAGAATTAAACGAAGCCATTGCTTCGGGAGACTGGACCGATTACGTAACAGGAGTTGACAGGCTGAAAAAAGTAACTCCGGCAGATGTATTACGTGTCGCTCAAAAATATTTGGTTGAAGACCAGAGTACAACAGGCTATTTTATCCCGAAACAATCCGGATCTCAAAATCAGGATACAACTCAGGGGAATAATTTTATGCCGGAAAACGGACCGTTTTACTACAGACATTCAGAAGAGGGGCATACGCACGAAGAACCAGCATCAGCTCTTTTATCAGAACCTGAAAACATCAGTAAAACCGATTTTGAAAATACTGTAATTGAAAAAACGGCTTCGGCTTACAAAAGAGAAAAAGTATCCGGAATAGATGTGATTTCGGTAAAAACGTCAGCCAAAGATTTTGTTACTGCCGCCGCCAGTATTTCGTTAGGAAATTATGCCAACGAAGGCAAAAATAATATGATTCCGGCTTTGACAGCATCGATGTTATCAAAAGGAACTACGCTGAATGACAAATTCAAATTCTCAGAAAAACTGCAGAAATTAGGTGTAAACCTAAACATAAATGCCTCGACTTTTAAAATCAATATTGGCTTTAAATGCCTGAAAAAAGATTTGGATCAGGTAATAGTTTTATTGGCCGAAGAATTAAGAAATCCGTTATTTGATGTCAAAGAATTTGAAAACTTAAAACAGCAGTTTATCGGGAACACCCAGCAGGATTTAAACGATCCGGGCGAAAGAGGAAGTATCGCATTATCTCAGGCTATTTATCCAAAAGCGAACCCGAATTACAGTTTAAGCGTAGAAGATAATATCGTCAATATTAAAAATGCCACCTTAGATGAAGTAAAAGCTTTCCACAAAAAATATTTCGGACCGGCTTCGATGCATTTAGTAATTGTGGGAGATACAGAGGGAGCCAATTTGAACGCTTCGTTAAAAAAATCATTCAAAAACTGGAATGGTGGTATAACAGAAAACATGAAGTTTGAGGAAGCCGTAAAAACCAGTGCAAAAACAGAAGTGGTAACCATTCCGGAAAAACCAAGTGCCGAATTGTTCATTGGGCAGTATACAGGTTTAAAAAGAACCGATGCCGATTATATTCCGTTTTATATTGCCAATTATACTTTAGGTGCCGGATTTGCAGGGCGTTTAATGCAGACTGTTCGTGACAATGATGGTTTAACTTATAATATCTCATCTGGATTAGGAGGTAATATTGCAACTGGAGGTTATTGGTTTGTGAATGCCTCTTTCAACCCGGCCTTGTTTCAAAAAGGGTTAGATGCCACAATGGTTCAGGTAGACAAATGGGTAAAAGACGGAATCACCGCAGCAGAACTGGAAAACAAGAAAACCAATTTAATTGGAAGTTTTAAAGTAGGAATGTCTACCACAAACGGAATGGCACGAACTATTTTAGGTTTTGTAGAAAGAGGTCTGGAACCAAACTATATTGAACAATATCCAAAAGATATAGAAAAAGTTACACTACAGCAGGTAAATGATGCCGTTAAAAAATACATTCAGTTAGACAAAATGATCATCATCAAATCAGGCTCTCTGGATAAAGACGGAAATCCTTTGAAGTAGTATTCTCAGTCTCAGTGTTCAGTTTCGCTGTAATCTGTAAACTGAGACTGAGAACTGAAAACTAAGTCTAATCGTTAAAAATAAATTTTAATAGTCGTCTTTCATTATTTCATTTTAAAATCTGAATTAGTAAGCATTTTTTATTTGTGAAAGACCCAAAAGAGCTGTTTGCCGACAGCTCTTTTTTAAATACCACATCAAAAAAATGAAAAATAGTATCATAACCTTTCTGTTACTGCTTTCTGCGGGTATGTCGGCCCAAATGTACAATCCTGTTAAATGGTCGACCACTGTAGAAAAAGTTTCAGAGAAAGAATATATTTTAAAAGCCAAAGCCGTAATACAATCCGGCTGGCATTTGTACGGACAGTATATCGAAGAAGGCGGACCGTCTCCAACGGCTTTTACCTTCAAAAACCCGCAGAAGAAATTTGAGTTACTGGGTAAAACAACCGAGGAAAAAGGACACGAAACCATCGATAAAATCTTCGATATGAAAATCAAATATTTCGAAGACAAAGCGGTTTTTACACAAAAAATCAGAATCATTTCAGACAATGTTTCGAGCATTACAGCCGATGTTGATTTTATGGTCTGTGACGACAGTAATTGTTTACCACCGTCAACAGAAGAACTGACTTTTAAAATTCCGGCAGAAAAGAAAACAGCTGCTGTGGAAGAAATTTCCGCTGTCAAAAAAGATGCTGCAGCAGCACAGGATGTAACTTTTGTAAAAGCAGTTGATAAAACAGAGCACACAGAAAAAGCAGTTGTAACTCCCTCTAAGAAAGAAGAATCCAGAGGTTTGCTGAGCATTTTTATTATTGCTTTTTTATCAGGATTTGCAGCATTATTAACACCTTGTGTTTTCCCAATGATCCCTATGACGGTAAGTTATTTTACCAAACAGAGCAAAACAAAGGCAGCCGGAATCCGTAATGCCATGATTTACGGGTTTTCAATTGTAATTATTTATGTTTTATTAGGATCTATTGTAACCGCAGTTTTTGGTGCCGATTCTCTGAATGCCCTTTCAACAAACGTCTGGTTCAACCTGATTTTCTTTGTTTTATTGGTTGTTTTTGCCTGTTCTTTTTTAGGCGCATTCGAAATCATGCTGCCAAATGCATTAGCCAACAAAGTTGATTCACAAGCCGATAGAGGCGGACTGATCGGGATTTTCTTTATGGCCCTGGCTTTAGCGATAGTATCCTTTTCGTGTACAGGTCCAATTGTGGGAACTTTATTGGTCGAAGCAGCTTCAAAAGGCGGAATTGCACCCATCGTTGGAATGTTAGGCTTTTCAATCGCTATTGCTTTACCATTTTCGTTATTTGCTGCCTTTCCGGGCTGGTTAAATGCACTGCCAAAATCAGGCGGGTGGCTCAATACGGTAAAAGTTGTTTTAGGATTTTTAGAACTGGCTTTAGCTTTTAAATTTTTGTCGAATGCCGATTTGGTTTTACAGCTGCACTGGCTGGAAAGAGAAGTTTTTCTGGCGATCTGGATTGCGGTTTTTGGAATGCTGGCTTTTTATTTATTCGGAAAAATTACCCTGCCGCACGATTCGCCAGTTAATCATATTTCGGTAGGAAGATTAAGCTTTGGATTGATCGTTTTAACCTTTACAATTTATTTAATTCCGGGACTTTGGGGCGCACCGCTTAAACTTATCAGCGGATTTCCGCCACCAATGCATTACAGCGAATCTCCTGACGGATTAGGAGCTAAAAACACCATAGAAACAGTCCAGTCAGCCTTGCCCGAAGGAGCAGAACATGGTCCGCAGAATATCATCACGTTTCATGATTATAACAAGGGAATGGAATACGCCAAAAAAGAAGGAAAACCGGTTTTACTTGATTTTACCGGATATGCCTGCGTTAACTGCCGAAAAATGGAAGAACTCGTTTGGTCTGATTCTAAAGTGCTGGGCGTATTAAACAACGATGTGGTTTTGATTTCGTTGTATGTCGATGATAAAAAAGAGCTGCCGGAAAACGAACAGTATGTTTCTGAAACAACCGGAAAAAAAATAAAAACGATAGGGAACAAATGGAGCGATCTGCAGATTAAAACCTATAAAGCCAATGCCCAGCCGTTTTATGTAATTGTTGACCACAACAGTAATTCTTTAACCGAAACCTCAGCCTATAATCCTGATATCGAAGAATATTACAATTGGCTGCAGTCCGGAATTAAAAACTTTAAAAAATAAACCATTTTATAATGAGACAGGAAATGGATACTATTTTGAAAACAAAACCAAGTAAACTCGAAAGTTATTTTTCAGAATTCAGAGAAAATACAATTGGCGTAAATCACAGGTTCGAATCGGTTTACGGAACACAAAATTTGCTATACGCCGACTGGATTGCCAGCGGCCGACTGTATTTTCCGATTGAGGATATAATGCTGCGCAAAATCGGCCCTATGATTGCCAATACGCATTCATTTTCCAGTCAGACCGGAAAAGCGTCAACGTATGCCTATCAGCATGCCAGACAGCTTATTAAAAAACATGTAAACGCTTCCCAATCGGATTGTCTTGTGGCGGCCGGAACGGGAATGACAGCGGCTTTAAACAAACTGCAGCGTATTATGGGACTGCGTTCTGAAGATAATATTTACAACATAAAACTCCATTTAGAGGATGAGAGACCAGTCGTTTTTATCACCCATATGGAACACCATTCCAATCAGGTTCCGTGGTACGAAACCATTGCCGATGTGGTTGTTCTGCCCTGTGGGAAAAACAATTTAGTCGATCCGGAAATATTGGAACAGGAAATCAAAAAATATGAAAACAGGACGCTTAAAATAGGTTCTTTTACCGCCTGTTCTAATGTAACCGGAATTATTACGCCTTATCATGAACTGGCTAAAATAATGCATCAAAATGGAGGGTATTGTTTTGTTGATTTTGCTGCTTCGGCACCTTATGTTCAGATTGATATGCATCCTGAAGATCCGGAAGAACAATTGGATGCGATTTTCTTTTCGCCGCATAAATTTCTGGGCGGACCCGGAACCTGTGGTATTTTGATTTTCAATGAAAAACTGTATCAATCGAATTTTCCGGATAATCCGGGCGGCGGGAACGTAAAATGTACCAATCCTTGGGGCGGTTATCATTACAGCGATGCAATTGAAGTTAAAGAAGATGGCGGAACTCCCGGATTTCTGCAGGTAATGCGTACCGCTTTATGCCTGGAATTAAAAGACAAAATGAAGGTTCAGAACATGAAAAATAGGGAAACAGAACTTCTGAATCTTTGTTTTTCGGAACTGCAGAAAATAAAAGGTTTAACTATTTTAGGCGATTTGCAGACCGAAAGAATAGGCTGTGTTTCGTTTACGATCAAAGATATTCATTACAATTTAATCGTAAGGCTGTTAAACGACCGTTTCGGAATTCAGGTTCGTGGCGGCTGGTCGTGTGCGAGTACCTATGCACATTATCTGCTTGATATTGATGAAGAAAAATCGACAGCGATTACCAACGGAATCCTTCAGAAAAACCTAACCGAAAAACCGGGCTGGGTAAGGGTTTCACTTCATCCGACTATGAAAAACGAAGAACTTTTGTTTATCTGCGATGCCATTGAGCAGATCGTTTCAAATATTCGCAACTGGCAGAAAGCCTATCAATATAACTCCGTAACCAATGAGTTCGATCATCTTGAGGTAAAGGAAGTTATCGAAGAAGAAGTAAAAGAATGGTTCTCATTGCTATAAGACTAAATTGCCTCTGGATTTAGCCAGAGGCAATTTAATTTTTAATTAAACTGAAAACTGCGACTGAAAACTAAATTAGCACTACAGCGCAAGATCATAACGTTCCTCATTAAAGGTTTTTCCCCATTCCTGAACTTCTTCTGACTGCGTAAGTTTAAAACCGGCCATTTTATACATTTCAAGCGCTTTATCCTGCATACTCGTTGTAAGCAGAAACACATTTTTAAACTTCTTTTCTCTGCAGAAATCTACCGCGTCAGTCAATAGTTTTTTACCAATTCCAAGTCCCCTGAAAGACGGATCCAGCAGGAACCATCGCAATTGCGCTTCATTTTCCGGCTGATGAACAATAGCAATACAGCCCACGATTTTATTATGGTATTCCGCCATCCAGATACGGTCATTTTCAGGAGAATAATGTTCCAGGAAATGATAAAAAGTCTTGATGACATACTTTTCAAATTCGTTCGAGAAATTCGATTCGTTGCCATAGATAAAGCCGTGCAGGTAAATGATGTACCCAATATCGCCCGGTTTAATTTCATGACGATAGGTTATGTCACTGCGGAGCGGTTTGTTTTCAGACAGCAGGTTTTTTACCGTGTACATAGAATTGATCAGGTTTTCTTTTTCGAAGAAATCCAGTTTTTCAATTTTGTCTTCAATCTGTTGTTCTACCTTAGCGTTCAGCGAATTTAGTAATTGTGTACCAGAGGGACTGAGTTCAATATTATAGGCCCGTTTGTCCTCCGTTGAAGGTACTCTGGCAATAAGATTATCTTTTAAAAAACGTTTTAAAATCCGGCTTACATATCCTTTGTCGAGGTTCAGTATTTCGGTGATATTCTGGGCCGTAATCGTTTTGCTTTCGCTGATTTCGTACAGAATACGTACTTCAGTCAGTGAATATTCGCTTTCCAGATAATGCTGGCTTAAAATGTCTAAATGCGAAGTATAAAAACGGTTAAAACTTCTGATTTTTGAAGTTGTAGTAGTCATAATTTCAAATGTTGTAAAATGCAAATATATAAAAATAGTTGCTTTTGTCAACCAATTATAGGGAATTATAATAAATGCAAAAACGTTTTTAGAATATTTCTTATCAGCAGAAGAAAAATAGGTTTTTTAATTTATTTGATGTAGTATTGAAAAATAAAACTATTCTTATTTTTTAACAAAGTACAGAAGCCTTATCATTTATGACCAGAGTATTTTCAAAAGCTTTATTTGTTCTCGTAAATAGTATTTTTATTCCTCTGTCTTTTGGACAAAAACAAACTGCGAACAGATTTTATAACCAAACTGATTTTGAGAAAAACAAAGTCTATAATGAAGTATATAGTTTCTGGAATAAGGATCGAAGGAACTGGTTTTCGGCATCAGACGATACTTCAAAAACAGCTTATTTTGTAGATGCCCGAAATTATAAAGGAATCGTTAATTACGGGGTCACCTTTCGGACTAAAACGTTTAGGAACTTTCATTTTATAGAGCATTTATCCATGTGTTTTTTAAAAGTAGAAATCAGTAAGTGTACCTATAATCCAAAAGACAGTATCGCAGAAATTGAAGGTTTTGTGAGCGGGAATAATGATTGGAAGGCAAATGAATTTACTAAACACAAAAAGGAGAAAGAATACATCGAAATTTTTCTGGGAGAAAAAGCAAACACAACCCGGATTTGTTATTTAGGAAAAACGGTCAACAAAGATTCTGTCGAGGTAAAACGGAACAATAAAGAGGCTGATGAGTTTACTGTTCTGGATACCTTTCCGGCATTTTATTTTAAAAAGTATGCTTATCAGAAAATCAACCTTGGAGAAAAACAGTCTTTTAAAATAAGCGGCAAAATCACCAGGAATACACTGCTGGCTTTTGGTTACAGTTATTCGGAGATCTTCGACATCGGCGCCCTTATTTATGATCCGGAAAAGAGTAAGCGAAATAAAATAGTACCAAGGCAAAATTACGACTGTATTCCTGTAATTACAGCCAATAAATTAGTGGCAGACATTGAAAAAGAAGCAGCCGAAAAAAAGGAAAAAAACTATTATACGTATACCCAAAATGCTGAAAATTATATTTTAGGACGGCAGTATGGCAAAGCAAAAGAAGAGTACCAGCTTTTGGCCCGGACTTATCCTGTCCTTTTTGCAAGAGATATTCATAATGCTGTTCGCTGTGCTGTTTTGTCCAGAGATGTAAAAGCTGCTTTCTGGTGGGGTGAAAAACTGGCCCGCAAAGGGATTGATCTTTCGTATTTTAATGCTAAGATTTTTAATGGTCTTCGTAAAATTCCGGACTGGAAAAACTTTAGCAGTAAATATGACTCTATATCTAAAGCTGCAAAAACAAACTGGAATTTTCCCTTAAAAAAAGAATTAGAAAACCTGCTTCATGAAGATCAGGCGGAGTACGGACTGGAAAACCGGAAAAGCCCCAAAGTATTATATGAAACTACAGAAAGGCTTACAGGAAAGCTGATTGATTTGTTAAAGAAAGAAGGATTTCCGTCTGAAGAAAGGATAGGCAGTCCGGTTGTAAGAGATACCACTATAATATCATTTCCTGATTTTAATGTTTTAATCCTGCATGCGATACAGCAGCTGCCTCCAAATCTTAAAGACCTGAACGAGCTTCTGGACAAAAGCGGCAGTAGTCTGGAGTACGACCAGAAAAGGAACTTTAATAATACTGTAGGATACGGCTCGTGTTTTAGGATTTACAAAGGCAATTTATACAGTTCGAAAACATGTTCACAGACTAATAGTGTAGAGATTAGAAAAATAAGTTTTAAGTTCAACAACCCTAATGGTTTTATTATGGATTACGGCAATTTTGTAGTTGAAGCACATGATTCCAAAGATCCCAAAATGGTTGAAGAAGACTATCGAAAAAATTATAATTTAATCATGAAACTGACAGACGACTGGGAGTTTTATGATAAATATTAGTGTTATGATTTTGATTACAGTGAAGATGTAGACGATTTTTAATAATATCAGAATTGTAATAGTTTACAAATCAATGTCAGTGCTTTTTCCCTTTCAGCAAATTGATACTTACCGTAGCGGTATCAGCATCCGGGAACCGTTTAAAAACCGATTGATCCGGAAATAATCCTGCTTCTGCTGCAACCCTGTTAAAAACATCAATTTCCACAATATACTGATCCGAAAAGCCGTGTGTGGCATCATACGCTGTAGCGGGAGTTCGGCCTATATTTTGGGCGGTAAGTTTAGGATTTATAGTATGCAGTTCGATTAAAAGCAAACCAAATTTATGAACATAAGGCGACCATTTTTGTAAATGTTCCAGCAGATTATCTTCAACCAGATTGTTGCTGATTCGTTTTCCTTTGTAAGCAAAAGCACCTGTCGAAGTGCTGACTCTGTTTGGCTCCATATGTTTTGGTTCCTGCCAGATTCGGTTATGGTCCAGAAACGTTCGTACATTCAGCAGGTCTCTCAGGTCGATGTTGTAGTTTTCTTTAAGGTCATGAGCCAGCAGATCCGGACGTCCTATATCGCCCCAGATTACTTTTGCCCAGATATCCGCTTTGATCAAATTGGCTCTTGTAACTTTCAGTGCCGTTTGATTGTAATCGGCACCTACGAGAAACAGTGGATATTCGTCGAGCATTTTTCCTCGTAAAGTCTGCCTGTCAATTACTTCAAAAATATGCTGGAGGAAAGCGCCGTTGCCACAGCCCATATCGAGAATTCCTTTTGGCTGTTCTTCGATAGGAAGATTAAAAAGTTTGATCAGGATTTCATCAACGACTTTGAAATAGGTATCGTGAGCACCTCCGCTTCCCCAAACGTTCATTTCGCGGTCAACGTGAAGTTCGTTTTCGCCTTCGGCCGTTCTTAAAACATCCGGATTGCCAAAAATTAGTTCTTCGATTTTGGCGAATGTAGGCAGATACGAAACCGTAACGCCATAAGCACTGGCACGTTTGGCAAAAAACAAACCTGCCTCAGTAAACTGATAATTGCCGTTTTTTTCGAGAAACCAGCCCAGATGTACAAAAAAGTCCAGTATTTTTTTGAAGTTTTCAGGCGATTTATGAAACTCCTCAGGTCTGAAAGAAGTTTCCATAAAATACTTATGAAACATGCCGTTCATTGCCAGGCGAACTATGGTTGGGCCAATCAAATACCCTTCGATATGTTTTAAAATATGTTCCTGAATGCTGTTTTTCAGCGGATCAGCTGACGGTTCAATTCCGTATCTTGTTTTATATTTTTCAAAAATAAGATTGAGTTTTTCAAACGGAATATCTTCAAACAAACGAGGGTGAAATTGTACCGATAACTGCAGCAAGGCCACCACATCTTCATAAAGATGAAACAAGGAAAAAGCCGTTTCTGTTTTTTCGTTTACCGAAATTGTAATTTCCTGTGTTTGATTATCGACTTCATAATCCAGAAAACCCTGAGAAGCCAGAACCCGTAAACCTATGTTCAGATAGCCTTCATTGGCTTTAGAAGCAGTAGTAAGCTCAGATAAGGTGAGTTGTTTTTTATTTAAGATAAATTCTAAAACAGATTTATTTTTAAACGCAATAGCAACAGGAGCTGTTACAAGGCCGTCCAAATGCCTGAAAATGGAACTTAAAAGTTTTGATTTCTGGGTCATAGTACAAAAATGATGGTTACTTTAAAAATAGTGAATTTTTTGACTCATTGTACTTCCTTCTTTTTTTAGATTTGATTATAAAGGTTCTTTCTATGAATATATGAAATCAAGTAAATCACGAATCACTTTTTTACTTATAAAAGGTAATTTAATGTGTTAAATAGATTAAATATGATTGTAAAATATACTTAAAAGTGTATTTTTGTTTGTAAACGAATTATAATGTGAATATATTTGCTTTAGAAATATGGGATGATGAAGGTGCACAATGTACTTTTTATAGCGTTAGAAATGATTATAATGAAATAAATGAGACGGATTTATTCTTTGATAAATACGATCGTCTGCCAGAGTATAAAGAAGCAGGACAGGCACTTTTATCCTTTATCATAAACTCAATAGGTGAAGATCATGGTGCTATTGATGCCTTTTTTAACAGGGAAGAAAATCAGGTAAAAGGATTACCAGTTCAGGGTAAAGTTGTTATAGATGAAGTAACATATCATTATCCGGGATTTCCTTTAAGAATATATGCATTAAAGATCACAAATAATATTGTCATTCTTTTTAACGGAGGTATAAAAGATGGCCCGACAAATCAAACAAGTTCACTAAATATGGAATGGAGAGCAGCTTGTGAATTTGCAAAACGAATTAATGAAGCTCTTTTTGATCGCACCATTATTATTGATGAACTCAATAGAAAACTTACAAATTATGATGGTTCAGATGAAATCATCCTCTAAAAATTAAAACCAGAAATTATGAGAAGCAAAGTTGCCCAAAGAATTTTGTCAGAGACACCAGAGGAAACAAAAATCTTCGTAAAGATGTATGCTGATATAGTGGTTCGTGTGCATGAATTATTGAAAGCAAAAGGATTTAACCAAAAAGATTTAGCTCTAAAAATGGAAAAAAGTCCATCCGAAATTAACAAATGGCTTACAGGTGAACATAATTTTACATTGCGTTCATTAGCAAAATTAGAGGCAGAGTTAGGGGAAACAATTATAGAAATACCTCAGACAAAAGCTCTCTTTTCTAATTCAGGTAATAAAAGAGTGATCACGGTATATAAAAATACAAACATTAATACAACGGATGTAACTTATACAACTGCCTGGAAAAAATCTAAATCAAAAAAACATTTAGCAAATGTCAGCTAATATTTTACAGTCTGAAAAAATAGAAATTGTAGATTTTAAAATCATTAAAGGACAAATTAACAGCCCATTTGATTTTAATGAAGAAAACATAGAAGGACATTCCTTTAACGTAGATTTTGAATTAGGATTTAATCTTGAAGATAAACTTGTTAAAGCTGATTTTTCTGTAAATGTTGAAACTAAAAGCAGTAATAAAGACATTGAGGAAGCAGTAGGGAATTTTAGTTTTGTTTATATTTTTCATGTTGATAATCTTGAAGAATTAGCAATTCAAGGAGAGGATAGTACTATTACAGTAAATTCTTTTTTAGGAAATGCATTAGCTTCAATTACTTATTCAACATCAAGAGGAATTCTAATGACACGCTTTCAGGGCACTATCTTAAGAGATTTTATTTTGCCTATAATTGATCCAAATAGCTTATTAAAGTAAATGAAATTTCAAAGAGGCCGTCTCAAAAGGATAGCCTCTTTGAATAAAAGATACTATTTGCTAAAAAAAAACACTATGATAAACCCCAGAGGGGTATAATATTTATAGAATTTCAATAAGAAAATGAAAAAAGCTCCAGAGGAGCAACATATTCTTTTGCAATTTACATTATATGTCGCTCCTCTGGAGCTTTATATCGGAAACATTTACCCTATTCTATAAATAGGACGCTTCTCCTATGTTTGCCAAGTCAATTTACAAATATCTATAAAATGTAAATTTG